>WQRL01000156.1 GCA_009786775.1 Oscillospiraceae bacterium | reverse complement strand
GTGTTTCTGCCGTCAATAGCCACTCTGCCGCCTAGCAGGTATTCGCTCCCTGCTAGTCCGTTAAACCAGATGTTGATTGAGTCTATGATTGACTCAACCCGCCTTGGAGTTAGCGGACTTGACAATCTATGCCAGTTGGACAGTATGATGGTGTTCTGGATCCAGTTGAACATCCTGCGCATTGAAATCAATGCGTCCTTAGGGTCAGGATTGCCAGGGAATGCACCTGTGTGATTACCCCAGGCTGTCCAGCCATTAGAGAAATTGTTCGCTGCAACAATTCCTTGACTGTTAAGGAAATTGCCCTTGGGGGTGTCCAGGATTATCTCGTCCCCGTTTTCGTCGCATAAGCCGTTTATGCTTAGGTTCTTATTTGATGGCGAATTATAGGGGACGTTTCTATTTTCGCTGTCGGTGCGGCCTATCAACCCCGCCATCTGAGCGGAGTAATGATATTTTTGATTCCCTAGCCTCAGCATTGGATACAAGGGTATCTGTCTTGTTGAGGTTATCCCGTTTTCGTTTTTCCACGCAGGCACATCAGTGTATTTGTGCCTTCCGCCTCCAAGCACCGTTGGGATATCAATCAGCGATATGGCCCCGAAGTGGCCATTGATATTTGTGGATTTTGCGTCCAGGATGGCTGCCACAGCTGGGTCACCAGAAAACTTTGGTGCAAGTATCTGCCCAGGCACAAGCCTGAACCTCGGGAAGATATCATCAACGATTTGCAGCCCTAGATTTTTGTCGAGGACCGGATCGTACCCGCCGATAATGTCGTATATATCGACTTTTTCGGGTGCGAGTTTTGTATAGTTTAATGACAGGCTTGCGTTATCTGAAATCCCGCCATTCTCTAGCGTTGTTATCACTACATGGCCATCTCGGTTGAAAGCCAGTGTGAAGCCAACGCCTGCTTCGTGCCCAGATGCCGTAACGGAATCAATTAAAATTCCTTCGACAGGCACTTTAACCAGTTCGCCGTTATCGTCCGTTTCCTCTGTTGCTAGAACCATTGAGTTCCCGATTAGGTTCTGCGGATGCCCTACCACAACCTCGTTGTGAATTTCGGGGTCAAGCACATTAATGAGCACCATAGGTGCTACACGGTACAGCACAAACTGGCTGTGGATGAACTGAGGTGCGGTGTATTTGTCCCAAATTTCAGGACGCATACTAAGCCCAAACTGCGTAACCGCCTCTTGGTAGGTTAGGCATAAGCGTGGTACATTGGTCACTGCATACGGGTCTTCGCTCAGGTGCACCGGAGCCGTGACGAAAGCCACAGGCATGGCTGCGTCTACAGTGACTGGAGGTTGTATGTTCGTTGGGGATTCTGTTGTGTACAACCCGTGTCTAAACATCTTTCAGCACCCCCCTTTCTTTTTCTACATACTGATAGAGCGCATGTTCCTGAGTACCCGGCTCTTTTAGGGCTTTAATAAACTTCGGCGAGTCTTTGACCTCGACTAAAAGTTTTTTAACCTCTGGGAGCTTTTCGATATAAGAATCAAGATACTCAGGTATTTTGTCCTTAAAAATAGCACCCTTGAAAAGGATGCCTCCGGGAAGTATCGGCCCGAGATATATGAACGCTTGCTTCTCGGGCGTCTTTGGTTCACGCACTTTAGGCTTATTAGCTGGCCCAGTTGGCGTAGCTTCCGTTTTATTCTCTTCCATTACGTTTCCTTTCTAAAAAAATGATTCTTCCAATCTTGGAATAGGGTATGCAACATCCCACTTGGTTATGCAGTACCCTTCCCAGTATGGGAAGATTTGTTCTTCAAAAAGCCCAGCATCAAAGTAATCATCATGGATTCTGAACTTATTGTTTAATGTGTGTTGTGTAAATAACGCCTGACGTGTCGCTTCAACAAGGTTCCAGAAATCCCTGAACCCGCTTCCGTCATTAATTCTTTTACCCTCGTCTGTGTATGTCCCAGGGTCGTACACTCCGAAAAGGATTAATACCTCTGCAACATTTTCTCTAGCATTCTCCACGCCTTTTACTCGGGTTGTCCGTGGGATTATGCAGGGGTACGCCTCCTCTTCGCTTCCGTCATCGTCTATACTTTGTGGCAATAGCCGGCCTGAGCGTATGACGTCTGGGTTCTTCAGGCTCTCCATCCCGTAGATGTCTACCGTTTTGAGATTGAAGCGTTTGGCTACCTCGGCTTCGATAAAGTCACATATAGCGTCATGCAATAGCGGTATTGTAATCATGCTATATTCCTCCATCTAAGAGATGCTTGACCTCATGGTCAAACCTTGCACTAAAGCGATGTTCGGCATTTCTCTTTATGACATTTCGTATACTCTCGTTGTCTAGCATCTGCGCTACACCAGGGGCGTGGACTTGGCTTATAGCTTCTCTTCTGGTTTCCACTGAAGAACGTCCGATTCTCCTGAATATGCCTTCAGTGCCGTTTGGCATAGTGGCCATAAAGGCCTTGCTGTGCCCATACCTTCGGTCACCGGTCAGGCGGTTTCCGCTGTTTGCCTGCATAACCCTGAGGAATACAGGAGATGTGCCTTTTTTACCTGGGCTAGGATTTCTCCTGTGTGTAAAATAAATTGAGCGGATAGGCCTGCCTGTTGATGTCAGCTCTGCGGACAGGTTGCTTCGTGTAGCCCTGCTGGCACGTAGTTTAGCCCTAACAGCAACTTTGCTCACAATGTAGTTTTCAGGCACTTTTCTGGCCGCATCAGTTTTCATGCCATCCAGCGCCCTATTCATCGCTCTGTACATTGCCTTAGATGCTCCGCCCTTGATGTCACGGAGCATCTCAATACGCTTTTCAAGGTCAGGGCTTTCTATGTTTATTTCCATTACTTACCCCTGTTCCCTTCTATACAAAATTCCAAGACACCCATATCGTCCGTCACTGATTCAACAAGATATCGCTGCGCATCGAACACTAGAGAGGACTCCACTTTCGGGATGTTTCCGAAGGCTTCAAGCCACTCAGCTTTCTTGACAAAGAATACAATTCCATTGAGCGTAATGTTTTCGACTTTATCACGGAGTTTTCGCTGAAGGTATCTTTCGCCGTCAACGATGACATTCACGCTTTTCGGGGGATGCCCTTTTAGCCCGCCTATGAGATGAGGAGTTACGAACTCCATCGCAGAGGCATTTAGAAAGACATCGTCGATATCTTTTTCAAGTTGCTGCTGAAAATTTCGCATATAATCCCCCTTCTTATGAGCTTATTATTCCGAGGTGCCCAGTTTTTCTTCGGTATCTGATGACTCTTCCGGTTTGCCCTCCTCTGCCTCGTCATCCTCATTGATAAAATCATCAATCAGCTTCACCAATTTCTTTACCGAGAGTTTTGCGTCACAGTCTGCGCAGCCAATATGCCCAGCATATTCAAGCAGTTGCAGCTTGCTTAATTGCAGCAACTCTTCTTTGGTGAGATATTCCTCCGAGGCCAGATACCACGGTGTATCACCCAAGTTTACCTCATCGGACAGATTTGACAAATTAACACCATAGTTTCCAAAAACTTCAAGAATTGTCCATACATCCAAGTTTTGCGGACAAGGGAGCGGCTTTGATGACAATTTCAAGAATTTCTCTGACGGCTCTTCCTGGTCCCACTGCTTCGGAACCCTACGGCGGTGCTGGCTACCAATTTGCAGATCATGAATCACTGCATAGAGCATTCGCGATGGGAAGTTACCACTGGGTGCAATTAACACCTTGCCGTCCGGCACTAACGGATACACCGCAGGAATGAACCCCTTGTCTTCGGGCTTTACTCCCGGATATTTTGGGTTTTCATTGTCATTATCCGCATACTCTCCATCATAAGCATAGCAGTGAAGATTTGCTTTGCGCAAAAAACCTATATACGTCATGCCATTTTCAAGCAATGCTGGAGCAATTACACCCATGTTCATATTCCTGTTATCCAGGAATTTTTGCACTTTTTCATTTTCCATGATTGCCCACATTGTTGCACTGCTTCCGATTGCAACATTTGCAGAGTATCCGGACCTTGACGCTAGTTTGCGTCCTTTTTCCAGGTCTTTGATTGGATTGGCGTTTTCGTAGTCTAGCCAAGAGACTTCTGCAATAAGTTTGTTTTCAAAATCAAATGAAATAACCTCATTGATACCCTCGCCGACCACAGGAATCTCACCCTCGAATAGGGCATGAGCACACATCCATTCTTCACGGCGCGTGATAGCCTCGTCCAATTCTACCAGATCGTCACGCAGAAGTGCCACTCTCCTATAATTGCCTGAGCGACCACTAAATTGGGACTCGCCAGCTAATCTCACCTCAACATCATCCGTTGTGAGGACTCGTTTCGGTGCTACAAGCGGCGGTTTGTATGACATAGTTTTGTAACCAGACCGCTCCATGACCTTGCTGCCAATTCTCGGGTGTACAAAAGGAGCCATTGACATACCTCGCTTTTTGACATCAAACTCTACCGTATTTGTCGGAAATGTTCTAACCCTCGGAAAGAATGTGTCCCTTAACGGAGTTTTTAGAGTCACTGCCTGCTCCACCAGCTGGAGCATAAATTTCGGGGAATAAATATCTACTGCCATAATTTTCTCCTATATCCTTGTTGATCTGATAATCAGACCAATCTCAATCATGCGGCGTTCATGCACCGACAATTCGCCATCGACCCTGAGTTTCCGACGGTTAAATTCTCCCTTGATGTACATGACCGATTCCGCCTCTTCACCAGCCGAGACTACTACATCATCGCAAATAATCCCCACTGCCTCATCATCGTCACCGGCAAGTTTGTAACTGTTCTCTGTTTGTGCGATTATATCGCCACGCAGAAAAGACATATCCTCGGCCGTGTCGTTCACTATGGTTATCCCCATTGTTTCTGTAGGATAATCACCTGCAATCAGGCCATCCCTTTCCAGTTCTCCTATAACGCCCATTTCCCTAAACTCCTTTCTCAGCTAGTTCCACCGCATATGCGAGCAGAGCTGCCGTTTCTTGGTCATCATCAGTCATCACGCCCGGATCCGGCATTACTCCATCAAGCTCCGCAGCATCTTTGCTTGCCAAACTCTGATAATTAGCACCTTTTTGTTTCTGGGCCTTGACCATCGCAATGGCGAACTCCCCAGCAGTGATTCCTGTGTCGTATTTAGCTTGGTTCGTCAGATCGTCCATGCCGGGCAGTGCCATTGCATCAATATCCTTGATACGTTCCCGCTCCGCTTTGACACCGGCGGCTATGCCTGCCTTTATTGCCGCATCATATATCTCCGGGTGTTTCGCTTTTAGATCTTCTAAAGTCATGATTTCCTCCTCATTTGTTTGGTCGACGTTTATTTCAAAACCCATTGTAGCGGGCTTGTTTTGCACCGCTACAACGGGTTTTGCTTGTTTTGCTGCCGGCTTTTCCAGCATGGCTACTATTTTACCGGGAATGCCGGCCAAACTCACCGGAAGTCCG
>WQRL01000155.1 GCA_009786775.1 Oscillospiraceae bacterium | reverse complement strand
TCACCGAGCAGGGCTATTTTCAAATTTTCGGAAGTAGCCACTGCGGGGCTTGTTATGAGAAATGTCTGCTGCTGCATCTGCGGGTTTTGTTTAATCCATTCATTATGCCCGCGGATGACGCAAACTGTTGAATAAATGTCGTAACCGGCTTCGTTAATCTCTTGCGATAAGGATGTGCCGTCACTATCCCTTATGGCATCCGCCCCCCATTTCTTCGCAAGCTCTAAAGTCAGCTTCTCGTATCCGGATTCCCCCGGAATGGTAAATCCACCGCCCTGATTTGTCATTCTTTCTTATTCCTTCCAAAAAACTCTCACTATTAATGCGGGTTAATCTCGGCCTCTGTCCACCCATTATAGGTGCGTATCAGCTTCTGATACAAGGTAGAGTCCGACTTCACCGCGATCCGGCCACGGTAATCACGCGGGCTGATGCCGAGGATATTCTTAAAATTCCTATTAAAGCTAGCGATGGAATTAAAGCCCGAATTGCCCGCTACACTCAAGATACTCTGGTTGCTTGTGCTGAGCAATATACAGGCCTGATTAATTCTTATAAAATTTATATAGCTAAGCGGTGAAGTTCCCATCTCAGCCAAAAATACCCTGCGGAAATGATTTTCGCTGAGATGGCAAAGAGCCGCTAAATCTGACACCTTAATTTTGTCGGCAAAATGCTTCTGGATGTAGTCTATGGCCACCCTGACCTCAAAACACTGCCTTACAGAGAAATCTGATATCCCGCTTGCAACACTCAAGGTGTGGTACATGCGCTTAATCAGATAGTAAAGAGCCGCGGCGGAGGGCTTAAAAACAAGCACCCAGTCATCCCTGCGCCCGCGTATTTCATCAAGCAATAGCTGACACAACGAAAAAACATCCGGGAAAACATCGCGGCTTATCACACAGTTTTTTCTAAAAATATCATCCAGTGACAAGTCGCGCCCCTCGGCAATATGCATCAAGTCGTCGGACAATAACACATTGAAATCGACAAAAATATACGACCAAAGACTGCTGCTTCCGCCAACAGAATAAGTCGTGTGCGGGAGATGGCGGGGGATGAATGTGCAGTCCCCCTCCTTAAAACTCACCGAAGTTCCATTATCAAACTCAATAGTCCCCTCACCCGAGTGGCAAAATCCGATTTCATCGCAGTTGTGAAAATGCATCCGCGAGCTTTTTTTGTCGGAAATATACCATTTGTCACCCTCCAAGAGTATTGCAGGGATGTCGGCGGGAATATTGTAAAAACGGTGTTCAACAACGGATTTGGTTTTCTTGCTCATCGCGCTTTACTCCCCTGCTGCGAGCCTAAGTCCAAAACTGCCGCAAGCTGCGCAAGTGCAAGCCCCTGGCCCCAGCCCTGTGTCCAAACTTTCGGAATGTTCATATACCCATCCCTGTCGCGCATTACAGCCGTCCCGCCGGAGACATTTAGAACCCTGCCATCAGGCGAGATGTTCCGCAGCACTCCGTCGAGAGCCGCAGCCGCATATGTGCTGTGCAAGGGATTTTCGTTTACAATCATCGCCGCAGCGATGCCTGCTGAGGCTGATACTTCATCATAACTTTCATCATCATTAAGAAGAGTGCCCCACAAGCCGGTGCTTCTCTGGAATTTCTTTATAGCCGCTAACTGGTCACGCAGGGAGCAGTCAATGTGCATGTAGGGCGGGTAGAGGTATGGTTCTGGTAGCACAATCCGCACCCTGCTCATTGTATATGCTGCCCACGCATTGGCGCGGCCCCAGTAAAAGCCTGACATATGGCCTTTTTCTATGTGATTATACGCGTGATACCACAGGCCTGTGGTCTTGTCCTGGAGATATTCAACATGCCTGAAATATTGGTTTAGGGCATCATCCACCAGCTTCTTGTCCTCAAACATAACCCCTGCGCGAAGCATGAAGTACGCCGCCATGAACAAGGTGTCAGCCCATGCCTGCTCAGGAAAATCGTTAGATGAGGAAACTGTGTGCTGCAATGTATCGCCCTCAAACCGCTCAGCCTTGTTTTGCAGGTAAGCCAGTTTGCTGCGTATGAGCTGTAAATACTTCTCATCGCCGGTGTGAGCGTACAGAGTCAAAAGGCTATGCCCCATGGAACAGGTGTTAACTGTCCACGATGCGGGAAGGCCTGCTTCAATGCGCGCATCCACAGCCTTCTGAAGCCCTTCGATATAACTGCTGTTGCCTGTGACCTCATATGCCCTTGAAACACCATAATACGCCACACCACAGGGCCAGTCCCAGATCAAATCCATATCCAGGGTCTTCTTTACAACATTATCAATTTGTTCAAGTATCTTTTCTTCATTAAATTCAATAGTCATATCTGAAATACCCCGCTGTTATTTAAGTCCTGTTGTAGAAATTCCTTCTACCAAGTATTTTTGTAAGGTTATGAAAATAACTACAACCGGCACGAGTGAAAGGATTGACATAGCAAATACTGCGCCCCAGTCTGTTGCCGCTGTGGGGTCGGAGAACATGCGCAAAGCCAGGGATGCCGGGAAGTTCTGGGTTCCGCGTACATAAAGGAGCGGCCCGAGGAAGTCGTCCCATCTCCAGATGAAAGAGAAAATCCCCGAGGTTATAAGTGCGGGTACCGACAGAGGCAAAATTACACGGCCGAATATACCGTAAAATGAGCAGCCGTCAATTTTGGCAGCCTCGTCAAGTTCCTTGGGTATGCCATCCATGAAGTTCTTCATGAGGTATACGAAGAAGCCCTGTACAGCAAAAAACATCGGTACTATTAGCGGCCTGTAGGAGCCTACCCAGCCCAGAGTGTTAAACCACAAAAACTGAGGAATCATAAGTACCTGTGCAGGCAGCATCAAAGTTGCAAGCATAACTACAAACAACAAATTCTTGCCTTTGAACTTACCGCGTGAGAAGCTGTAGGCCACAAGCGCTGAGGATACTATGGTACCCACAGTTGCAAGCCCTGCAATTGTAAATGAATTTAGGAAGAACCTGCCAAAACTCACCCCAGACACGCCTTCCCAGCCGGTGGCATAGTTTTCAAAAGTCCACGGATCGGGAATAAGGTTTGTTGCTGTGTGGAAAATTAAATCTGAGGGCTTAAACGAACTCATGAACATCCATATAAGAGGGTATATCATCAAGATACCAATGACTAATACAGCCACATGACCTAGAAAACGCCTCGTTTTACTCTTTTTACCAACCAATTTTAATACCCCCCGTCATAGACCCAGAATCTTTTTGTCTTAAAGAGAATCAACGTAATCACGCCGATTATTATTAACATGATCCATGCCTGTGCAGCACCTTCACCTGCGCGGTTGAAGTTGAATATTGTTTCATACATGTGCAGCACATAAAATCTCGTTGTATCCCGGGGGCCGCCCTGTGTTATGACGAACGCCTGGGTAAACGCCAGAAATCCAGCGATTGTTTGCATAACTAAGTTAAAGAAAATAGTAGGTGTCAGAAGCGGCAGCGTGATTTTGAAAAAGCTGCCGATTTTGCCGGAACCATCAATGGCGGAAGCCTCATAAAGCTGATCAGGAATCTGTTTTAGTGCGGATAGGAAAATCAGCATCGAAGAACCAAACTGCCATACTGCTAGCAAAATTAGTGTCCAGATAGTCGTGCTCGCATCACCGAGCCACGGGAAGTGCTGGTTTAGCCCCACCAAATCTAGAATCTGGTTGAGCAGGCCGTCTGAGGCGAAAATCCTGCCCCAGAGAATAACCACGGCGAGGGAGCCGCCTAAAATGGACGGCAGGTAGTACATTGCGCGGTAAATACCCGACATCTTTGAGCCTTTGAGCAGAAGCAGTGCAACTATCAAGGCAAAGAGAAGCCTCAGGGGTACAGAACCAAACACAAAGTTAAAGGTGGCGCGCAGTGACGACCAAAAACGGGTGTCATTAAACATCCTTTGGAAATTTTCAAATCCGACAAACTCATATGTTGGCCTGATCATGTGAAAATTCGTAAAGGAAAAATATAGCGACTGAATCATCGGGACAAGCAAAAAGGCGAGAAAACCGATTATAAACGGCATCATACACACAACAGCCGCAACGGTATCCCTCTTTAGAAACCCGATTAAAGAAAATTTTTGTTTCTCCATTTTTTACCTCATTTGCAGGAAGCAGGGTGTTTCGGACAGTGGCGCTTCCTTCCTTATTTGCCTATGGGACGCTTAAAAAGCGTCCCATAGTAGTGCGCATCTGTTTAGAAACTACAGTAGGTTGCTTGCAAATGCTGCGAAAGTATCTGCTGCTTCGGCAGGAGTTCTGATGCCTGCTGCAACTTCGTCAACGAGTAGGCGGAGCTGGCTGTTGATTTCGCCTGCTGCTGCCGGACGAAGGGCATATGGAACTGTTGCTGCATCTTGAACTAGTGATACGAAGTCAAACATTATTTGAGCAACTGGGCTTAGGTTTGGAGCAATCGCGTCTACAACTGCTGCTGAAGCAGGAACGCCACGCTCGCCGAGCATTACAGTGTGTGCTGCTACGCTGTTTGTCCAGAAGCTGATGAATGCTGCTGCTGCATCAACATTAGCTGAGTTAGCTGCGATTGAGAAGTACATTGAAGCTCTTACATAGTTTGATAGAGCTGGGTTGTGTGAAGGATAGTGAGCCATCGCTAGAACCATTCCTTCTGGAGCTGCATTTTGAAGACCTGTGATACCGTTTGACCAGCCGAAGGTTACCCATGATTGAGTGTTGGGCGCGCCGCCTGCTACCATAGGATCTTGGTCAACTACGCCTGCGCGTCCGATGAAGTGTGCAGGATCATAGCCCCAGCCTTCGTCGGCTGCTTGAGCAATCAGCTCAAACCAAGGTAGGAACATTTCAGGAGTTGGGTTTTGCCACATATTCAGGCCGTCACCTCTTACGAGGAACTCAAGTGGGTTTGAAGGATCTGAAAGTGCAAAGTTTGTGCGGATGCCTCTTTCGGCATAAACTTGGCGTGAGATTTCAACAAACTGATCAATAGTTATGTTGTAAGGAACGTCAATGCCTAGTTCTTCCATGAGAGTTGCGTTGTAAATCATTGCAGGTGAGTTTTGACCGATAGAAAGGGCATAGATGCCTGTGCCTACGCGGCCGAGCTCAATTACTGCTGGAGGAACATTTGTAAGGTCAATCTGGCCACTCTCAATCAGCGGAGTAAGATCGAGAAGCTGAGCATTTTGAACATATTCTTCAAGTGTGGAGATGTCCATTTGAACAACGTCAGGAAGGTCGCCGGAAGCTGCTAGAGTACCTAGCATTGTCCAGTAGTCGCCCCAGCCCACAGTCAGTTCTTCAACAGCGATGTCAGGGAAAAACTCGTTAAACATTGTGATAACTGCTGTTGTTTGAGCGTTACGTGTGGGGTTACCCCACCAACCGAGTGTTATGTTGCCTTCGAGTGTGGGGTCTGGCTCAGGAATCTCTACAGGCGGTTCGGGTGTCGGTGTGGGTGG
>WQRL01000154.1 GCA_009786775.1 Oscillospiraceae bacterium | reverse complement strand
ATCCCTGTTTCATTCATAGCAAGCACCCTTATGTAGGGCGGCGGCGCGGCTGAGTCCTGCTCTGTAATGCCTAGGCATGCGCACATAATCATCCGCCTGATCCTTGACATAGCATAACGCTTGGTCTTTATTTTTTCCTGTACTTGCTCCACTGTAGGCTCTGCCGCTGCAAACTTGGCAAACCGCCTGTCAAGCCCTTCAGACACACCGGGCAAAAGCGAGAAATCCCAAATCATCCTCAGCCGCGACAACACCGCAGGTTCAAGCCCTTTTATACAGACAGGCCCCCGGCCTTCCTGCATTTCTTTTTTGAATATCCCGGAGGCCTGCCCCGGCATATCATCCCAGGGCAAACCACCTTCATAGAGTATTTTTCTAAGCCTAGATGCGGAGTATCCGCTATCCCCGTCATGCTCACCTCCGGTGCGCGTCACTGTTACCGGTGTAAGTTTTGAATTATATTTTGCCAGAGCCTTGAGGTATTCGATTCCAAGAAGATTATTCGGCGACCGGAAAACCTCTGAACCGGAGCCCATCAGGGCATCTGCGGCTTTCTGACGGGCCGCAGCATAAGAAAGACCCTTGCCAAGCCACTCCAGAATCAGTTCATCCGCCTCCCTGCTGACAACAGCTTTTGCACCCTGGGCAAGCGGCTCTAACTTCCCATATTCGCTGCCGAAAGATATTGCATCACAGACCCCCAGCCCATTGAGAAGAAACACACCCCCTCTGGCAAACCCCTCCGCAGAGGAAAGGGCATATGGAGTGGGCAGCTCAATCACTAAGTCCGCACCGCACCGCACCGCAGCCTCTGCCCTCGGGTGCTTGCCAAATATGGCAGGCTCACCGCGTTGCACATAGTTTCCGCTCATCACGCACACAATAGCGCAATCTCCCCCTAGGGCAGCACGGGTCTTTTCAAAATGCCCTAAATGACCTAGGTGAAAAGGGTTGTATTCACTTATTATCCCAGCAACTATCATATATCTCTCACAAAATAAGGTTTTTTGCACAAAATCATTGAAAAAAATCCGAAAATGAATTACAATATTCGGTGGATTTATTATACGATTTTATTCTAAAATAAAAATTTAATCAAGAGGTAAAACAAATGAATGTACTAGTTATTAATGCCGGCAGCTCATCACTGAAGTATCAGCTCTTCAACATGGAAGATGAAACCATCCTTGCAAAAGGCATGTGTGACCGCATCGGCCTTGACGGCCATCTAAAACACAAGCCGGAATCAAACAATAAGCCGGTATTTAACGAGAGCATCCCACTGCCCACACACGCAGAGGCAATTAATGTGGTAATAGAAAAGCTCACAAGCGAAGATTACGGAGTCATCTCCGACCTTTCGGAAATAAATGCCGTAGGGCACCGTGTCGTAAACGGCGGCCGTAAATTCTCCGCAAGCGTCGAAATCACACAGGAAGTTATCGACACCATTGAAGAATGCGCGCGCCTCGCCCCTCTCCACAACCCGGCAAACCTCATGGGCATAAGCGCCTGTAAGAAGCTCATGCCGAACATTCCCCAAGTCGCAGTCTTTGACACAGCATTTCACCACACAATCCCTGATTACGCTCATGTATACCCCATCCCCTACAAATATTTTGAGGAACATGACATTAAGCGTTACGGCTTCCACGGCACATCACACCGTTACGTTTCCAAGCTCGCCATTGATTATCTCGGCGGAAAAGCACAGGGCACTAAGATTATTTCCTGCCACCTCGGCAACGGCGCATCTCTTGCAGCCATCAAGGACGGCAAGAGCATCGACACTACAATGGGCGTCACACCTCTTGAAGGCATCCCCATGGGCACCCGCAGCGGCAGCATNGACCCCGCACTCGTTGATATCATCTCCTCCATTGAAGGTGGCCTGAGCGTAAAGGAAACAATGGACATTCTCAACAAAAAATCCGGCGTCCTCGGCGTATCCTGCCTCTCCTCAGACTTCCGCGATGTGGAAACTGCCGCAGGCTACGACATTGAAAACGGAAGAAGAATGGAAAATGCCCCTTCAAACGAGCAGTGCAAACTGGCCCTGGATATTTTCTGCTACCAAGTAGCTAAGTTCATCGGCTCATACATAGTTTCCATGGGCGGCGTTGATGCGATTATATTCACCGCAGGTGTCGGCGAGAACTCCCCATATGCCCGCAAAGGCATAATTGACAACCTAAACGGCATAGGCATCACCCTCAATGTGCCTAAAAACGAATTTCGCGGCCTTGGTGAGTTTGTAGACATCA
Source organism: Oscillospiraceae bacterium (assembly GCA_009786775.1). Classification (GTDB taxonomy): domain Bacteria; phylum Bacillota; class Clostridia; order Oscillospirales; family Oscillospiraceae; genus WRMH01. The sequence continues at coordinate 3,200 of WQRL01000154.1, read as the reverse complement.
CAGGCGAGAAATCAATTGCCAAAGTGCTCTGCATCCCCACCGACGAAGAGCTTGTCATTGCCCGCGACACAGTGGAGATTGTTAAAAAATAACTTGACAAACCCCAACTTAAAATGGTAAATTATTTAGGCCGCTTTGAATGGGTAACTATAAGCGATGGGCTTCGCCCTTCCACCTATGACAGCGAGACTCAAACAAAATGAGGTGAAACAAAGTTTATGCAAGCTATTATCGAAACAGGCGGTAAGCAGTACAGGGTCAAGGAAGGCGATGAGCTCTTCATCGAAAAACTCGACGCCGAGGCACAAGACACCATAACATTTGACAAAGTGCTGGCTGTTTTCAGCGATGATAAGGTAGAGATTGGCGCACCATACCTAAGAGGCGTTAAAGTTAACGCAACCGTAATTAAAAGCGGCAAAGCCAAGAAAATCATCGTCTACAAGATGAAGCCTAAAAAAGGCTACCGCAGAAAGCAAGGCCACAGACAGCCGTACACAAAAATCCAGATCGAAAAGATCGTCTAGCAGATAGGAAGGTAACAACATGGCACATAAAAAAGGTGTTGGTTCTACAAAGAACGGCCGCGATAGTAAGTCCAAGCGCCTTGGCCCCAAGCGCGCTGATGGTCAATTCGTCCTGGCAGGCAACATATTAGTCCGCCAACGCGGCACAAAAATCCACCCCGGCACAAACGTCGGCTGCGGCAGTGATTATACACTGTTTGCACTAATAGACGGCAAAGTAAAGTACGAGCCAATGGGACGCGACCGCAAATGCGTTTCAGTCTATCAAGACGCAGCCCAGTAACCAAAGCGAAGTTCATAAAAAACCTGACTTGGGAAACTCTCCCCCGTCAGGTTTTTGTTATCACCATATCACCATGTAAAAAGCCCCGATGTAAACGTAGCTTCACATCGGGGCTTTGCCGTATTCGGATGTCATTCTTCCCGGATTTTATTCTTCAAAGTCAGAGTTGATTAAATCTACCAAGGTATCCACAGCATGTACCTCGTCCGTGCCATCGGCGATTATGTTGATTGTCGCGCCTTGAGCCACTCCTAGAGACAAAACTCCAAGCAGGCTCTTGGCGTTGACCCGGCGCTCATCTTTTTCAATCCAGATGCTGCTCTTAAATTCATTAGCCTTCTGAATCAAGAATGTAGCCGGCCGCGCATGCAGGCCAACCTGCTTCATAATTGTCGCTTTCTTTTCGTACATATTCTCCTCCTAAGCAGTATATGCAATATTAATAACAATACTTTACCAAAACATTACACAAAGGTCAACAGGTAATAATGCTCAAAAAGTGAGGCTACTTGAACTCCACAATTGTAACGCCATCCTCTCCCTCGCCGTACCGCCCAAGCCTAAAGGACTTAATCCCCTTCTCTTTCTTAAGACTCTGGTGAACGGCCTTACGCAGAGCACCTGTGCCTTTCCCATGTATTACCGTGACAGTTGTGAGCTTGGCCATGCGGGCACTGTCGAGAAATCTCTCCATTGTGGGGATTGCTTCATCAGTAAGCATTCCGCGCAAATCTACCTCCGGCTTGCCTATCATCTCCCGCAGCTTTGTTTCCGACTGCAAAAGCTGCTTCTTCTTGGCGGCAGGCTCCTCAGTTACAAGTGTCACATCATTTTTGTGGGCTGTAACTTTCATAATCCCCGCTTGTAGCGAGAGCACCCCATCCTCGCTCACCGAAATAACATCGGCCAGGGTCCCAATGCTCTTGAGCCTGACCTTGTCACCCGGCACAAGCTCCCTGGGCAGCGGCGTTGAGTCCTCATCAGGTATATCCCCTGCGCGCAAGCCTTGCTCAGCATCGTTGAGCCGCCTGAAAATATCAGACTTTGCATCATTGAGCCTCTGGGCATTTGCATCACTTGCGGCCTTGCGCCGCATAGCCTGGAGTTCACTCATTACCTGCTCCGCCTCGGCTCTGGCCCCTTCCAGAATCTGAGCCGCCTCACGTCGCGCAATCTCTGAAGCTCTCTCCCTCTCCTGGTTTAACTTGCTCTTATAAACCTCGGCCTGCTTGCGGTCCTCCTCGGCATCCCGCAGGAGCCTCTTTGCCTCATCTCTCTGCGCCTCTAGGTTAACTCTTGTATCCTCAAGATTTGCAATGGCATCTTCAAAGGCGGCATTCTCCGTGTTAACCCTGCTCTTGGCGTCCTCAATTACCCCCTCAGGCAGCCCTAGCCTTTTGGAAATGGCAAAGGCATTGGACTTGCCGGGGATACCGATTATAAGCCTATATGTGGGCCTTAGGGTTTCTACATCAAATTCACAGGAGGCGTTGGCTACGCCTCTTGAGTTTAGAGCATAGGTCTTGAGTTCCGCATAGTGGGTGGTGGCCCCGATTAAGGAACCTCTGTTGCGGGCATGTTCTATTATGGAGATCGCCAGAGCCGCCCCCTCAACGGGGTCCGTGCCTGCTCCAAGCTCATCAAACAGTAGCAGAGAATCATGTTCACATTCTTCCAAAATACCCACGATGTTCTTCATGTGTGAGGAAAATGTTGAAAGTGACTGCTCAATCGACTGCTCATCCCCTATGTCCGCCAAAATGTTTTTGAAAACAGGCACTATACTACCATCCCTGCAAGGAATGTGCAGGCCGCACTGAGCCATGGCGCAAAGAAGCCCCATAGTTTTCATTGTGACAGTCTTTCCGCCTGTGTTAGGTCCGGTTATCACAAGGGTGTCAAACTCACCGCCCAGCCAGACATCTATCGGCACCACATTGTTTTTTGGAAGCAGCGGGTGTCTTGCATGATTTAGTTTAAGCCTCATCTCTTCGGAAATTTCAGGCTCAGTTGCATTTAGCTTGTATGACAGCTTGGCCTTTGCAAAAATGAGGTCTAGCGCGGCCAGCACTTCAAAGTTGCTGCCAATGTCCTCTGAATCCGCCGCCACATCTGCCGACAGCTCACTGAGTATGCGGTCAATTTCCTGTTTCTCCCTAGCGGCTAGTTCCCTGAGTTCATTGTTTATTTGAACCACTGCCATAGGCTCTATAAACTGGGTAGCGCCTGAGGCAGAAATATCATGCACCAGCCCCGGCACTGCGCTTTTTTGATCAGACTTTACAGGCACGACAAATCTGCCGTTTTTCATTGTTATAATCGGCTCTTGGAGTGCTTTTGAATAAGTGGGGGAGGTTATAATTTTATTGAGGGTCTGGCGGATTTTCTCG
>WQRL01000153.1 GCA_009786775.1 Oscillospiraceae bacterium | reverse complement strand
AACCCGAAACTTACCGAAGCAAGATGAGCGCACGCCCCCTATTTGGCCGGGAATGGTTAGGTATTGCAGAAAAATATTTAATATGCAACAAAACCCGCGAAATGTCATTGACATTTCGCAGATTTTGTTGTATTGTTTTCTTAATCATGAACAAATTATGAACAAAAAGCAGGAGCAATTCACAACGGCATGACCGTAAATTTAATTTTTGGGAGGACGAAAACATGAGTGAATCCAAATGCCCGGTAACGGGACACAGCGGCGCAAGACCTGACTTTACAAAAGGAACAAGAAATAAAGACTGGTGGCCAGATCAGCTCGATTTAGGAGTTTTGCACCAGAACTCCTGCGCAGGCAACCCAATGGGATGTGAGTTTAATTACATTGAAGAGTTCAAAAAGCTCGACTTAGAAGCCCTGAAGAGCGACCTGAAGGCTTTAATGACCGACTCAAAAGACTGGTGGCCTGCCGACTATGGGCATTATGGACCTTTCTTTATCCGAATGGCCTGGCACAGCGCAGGTACATACCGCACAATCGACGGCCGGGGCGGCGCCCGCGACGGCACACAGAGATTTGCCCCGCTCAATAGCTGGCCTGACAACGTCAACCTTGACAAAGCCAGAAGGCTCCTTTGGCCTATTAAGAAAAAATATGGCAGCAAAATTTCATGGGCAGATTTAATGATTTTGGCAGGCAACATGGCTATTGAGGACATGGGCTGTAAGCTAATAGGCTTTGCCGGCGGGCGTGAGGACGTCTGGGAAGCACAGGAGGATATCTACTGGGGCTCCGAAACCACCTGGCTTGACGGCGAAGTTAGATATGACGAGGGCAGAAAGCTCGACAGCCCTCTGGCTGCCGTACAGATGGGGCTTATCTACGTCAATCCCGAAGGCCCCAACGGCCAGCCTATTCCGGCTGAATCTGCAAAGGACGTCCGCGAAACATTTGGCCGTATGGCTATGAATGATGAGGAAACAGTCGCCCTCATCGCCGGCGGCCACACCTTCGGCAAAGCTCACGGCGCAGGCCCTGCAACACACGTAGGCCCCGAACCCGAAGGTGCTCCAATTGAAGAACAGGGCTTTGGCTGGAAGAGCAGCTTCGGCAAAGGCCATTCTGAGGACACCATAAGCAGCGGCATTGAAGGGGCTTGGAAACCCGAGCCTACCAAATGGAATATGGGCTACCTCAAAGTCATGCTCAAATATGAGTGGGAGCTTCTAAAGAGCCCCGCAGGCGCATATATCTGGCTTGCAAAAGATGTGGAAGACGAGGACATGGTAGTAGACGCTTTTGATCCAAACAAAAAGCACCGCCCCATGATGACCACTGCCGACTTATCAATCAAATTTGATCCAATTTATGAAAAAATTGCCCAAGACTACTTAGCAAATCCTGACAAATTCCACGCAGCATTTGCCAGAGCTTGGTTTAAGCTGACTCACAAAGACATGGGGCCAAACACCCTTTATTTCGGTGCAGACGTACCCAAAGAAGACTTTATCTGGCAGGATGTTATTCCAAAATGCGAATACGTCATCAGCGACACAGACGTTGCAGACCTTAAAAGCAAAATCGCAGCTTCCGGCCTGACTTCGCAGCAGCTCATCAAAACCGCATGGGCAAGCGCCTCTACATTTAGGGGTTCAGACCGCCGCGGCGGAGCAAACGGAGCCCGCATTAAGCTAGACCCGCAAATTTCTTGGGACGTCAACGAACCAGATAAGCTCAAGCCCGTACTGGCAAAGTATGAGGAAATTCAAAAGGCCTTCTGCAAGGATGGCTGCAACTGCGGCTGCTGCGTTTCCTTGGCCGACCTAATCGTCTTAGGCGGTGCGGTAGGCATAGAGATGGCAGCCAAAGCAGCAGGCGCTGAGCTCACAGTCCCCTTCTGCCCCGGCCGCATGGATGCCACGCAGGAGCAAACTGATGTAACGTCATTTAAGGTTTTGGAACCCGTGCATGATGGCTTTAGAAACTATCAAAAGCGCACATTCTCCACCCGCCCCGAAGAGCTTCTCGTGGATAAGGCTCAGCTCCTCCAGCTTACCGCCCCCGAAATGACTGTCCTTCTAGGCGGCCTGAGGGTTCTGGATGTAAACTACGGCGGCTCCCAAAACGGAGTGTTCACAGATAAACCCGGAGCCTTGACCACCGACTTCTTCGTAAATCTGCTGTGCATGGAAACCGAGTGGAAAACCACCGATGACAAGAACCTCTTTAACGGAGTGTGCAGAAAGTCTGGCAAGCAACTGTGGACGGCTACTAGAACGGATCTTATTTTCGGCTCAAATTCCCAGCTTCGCGCAATTGCCGAAGTCTACGCCAGCGATGATGCCAAAGAAAAGTTTTACAAGGATTTCGTCGAGGCCTGGAACAAAGTAATGAACGCCGACAGATTTGATGTAGCTTGCTGCTGCAAATAAGCTATAAGATATTGACCACAAATGAGGCAGGGCTTTTTCCTGCCTCATTTTGCTACACGCCCGCTGCGCTCATCACATTTTCAAAGCGGTTCTTATTGTTTCAATATTCGATAACGAAACATCCAGCATAGTTGCGATTCTGTACGGAGGCTGACCCTTAAAAAGAAGTTTCGCTATCTCAGCGCCCAGCTCCACCCCTAGCTCTTTCCCCTCTTCTATCCCCCGCTTCATTGCAGCTTCATCCATTTCTTTAGTCCACAGGCTTCTAATAACTTCACCCATTTTTATATCCCCCTCCCTGTTTGCCTTAACAAAACAAAATTCAATTGCAGCTTCGCGCACTAGGCTGTTTAGCTGTAAAAACGATTCCGATTCCGTGTTGATTCCCAAGAACTTATCTGCCGTTTTCCCGCTATAGACCCCATTGCTTAAAATCGCCAAATACTCCCTCAATTTTCTGCTGGTTATGCTGCGCCACTGCGCGGCATTTACTGCAACCAGCTTAAGCAGCTCCTCACTGGGATGCAGTAAAGAACCTTCCAGCGAGGCCTCTTCAATGACATCGGTATAGCTATTGTCCTCGTAAATAACTATTGATATAGTAGGCTGTAGCTCACTATGCGACCTGCTTTGTTTTAGCGGCGTGCTGTAGGCCATGCAACCGTAGAGCAAGTGCCTCTTAGATGAAAAGCCCTGAGTTATCCGCTGAGCTTCCAAATCCCTTGAGCCTCCTGAGGTTTTCCTAAAGGCGTCAATGCGGATTTTCTTGCCGCTCACCGACAAGAAGGGCACGCCGTCAGCCATCTTTATTTCACCTGGCGGCAGCACTATTCCCAGCACCATCTCCGCTACCAGCCGAAAGTTCTCCTCCGATTCAAGGAATTTATTAAACACCCCACTTTCCAGCGGCGAAATCGACTCAACATATTCGCGGGCCAGCTCACCGGTTATGCACTCCCCTGCTTCTTCCCAGTTCATCTCCCTTATTTTTGCTTCTAACACAGGCTGCACCATCCTCCCATTTTATGATTTATTGCGTGGTCACCCTAAGAATCATACCACCAAGATGAAGGCTTGTCATTAATCGTTTGTTTACACATTTAGGCGGCCAAATTGTGATTTTTTCACCACTGCAAATTGGCGCCAAAATGCCATTTCATCCAGTAATGAAGCCAGCGGCATTAAACTTTCCCCATCCCCCATATTTTGGTGAAAATTCTACATTTTACAAACAAAATTCACCATTTGAAAAATCTGAATTTTTGGGGTTTTCTAAAATTAACAGCATCACAGCCACCATCCAGGACGGAAGCATACCAACATTAGGCGCAGCCCCATTCGCTCAAGACGGCATGCAAGAGCAGTTACAATAGGTCTGTTGGAGATAAAAACTCAATTGACACACCCTACAATGTGGGGTATTATAATGATAGGAGTGAGTTTGCGTAATGAAGCGTGAATTTGTTATGACGGAATGGTTTGATCAATCATGGAGCGGGCTTAAATTAACAGATGAGCATCTGCTAGAACTCCAAAGTGAGTTGATGAATAATCCTCAAAGCGGCACAGTAATGAGAGGTACAGGCGGATTTCGCAAAATGAGATTTGCACTTCCCGGAAGAGGGAAAAGTAGCAGCGTCCGCATAGTCTACATAGACATTTCAAAATTTGAAACGGTATACCTTATGTTAGCTTACCCAAAAAGCGAAAAGGATTCACTAAGCCAAAGCGAGTGTAACGAGCTAAAGAAAATTTCAGAAAACATAAAAAACAACCTATCTAAGCGAAAAGGAAAGGTGATAAAGCATGGCTGAATTAACATTTGGTGCAAAACTAATAAAAAGCGCAAAACAAGCCCAGGCACATTCCAAGGGAAATAAAAAACTCAGGACAAACACCATTGAGATACTGCCTGTGCCAAAATATGAACCAGCACAAATAAAAGCCATTCGTGTACGGTTAGGAGTGACACAAGGGCTTATGGGCGGAATTATCGGAGTGTCAACAAAGACAATTGAATCATGGGAATCAGGCTACAGAAAACCAAGCTCCACAGCCCTGCGGATACTGGCTGAACTTGACACTAATCCGGAATATTTCAACAAAATCACCAACTCGGATAAGAACGTCAACTTTCTAACTACCTCAGTTTAACCGGCCACCCGTTCCCCTATGTGCCGTCCAGTATTCTGCCCTTGCGCGTAGTCTTCTGAGCATCAAAAAAGCAAGCGGGATTTTCTTCTCCCGCTTGCTTTTTGTGTAAGTAATGTGCCCTGGTGGCGCATAGCGCCTGATGGATATATCCGTCTGATTCTAAAGTTTCTACAGCTGACTAAGCTCTTAGATATTTAGGCCTCTGATAAACCACTCGTAGCGCCTGATGGCTCCAAAGAGTTCCGCATCGGCTGCGCTGACCCTGATCTCTTGTAGGGCAACTTCTGTCTGAGCCTGCTCAAAGTCCACCCTTGACACCAGCCCGCGGTTAAAGCGGCGCTGTGTTTCTTCCAGTGTCTGCTCCAGCAGTTCCAGTTGTTCCTCGGCTAGTTCAAGGTTAGTCTGCCTGTCGGAAATAGCCCTGATTAGGCTTGCATGTCTTTGAGAAAGTGTGCGCTCTTCGTTCTCAAGGTTGTTGCGCGCCATCGCTTCTTGCCTTCTAGCATTTTCGCCCCACTGGCTGGTCTGCTCATTAATGTCCATCTCAGCGGTGCTTATAGCAACACTTGCATTTCTTGCAGATCTTAAATCCCGTGCCCTATCCCTGCTGCGCATGAAATCTCTTTCAGCTTCAGGGAGGTTTCCGATAACAAGGGGCGCGTCGAAGTTTCTGCCGAGCATTAAGTTTACTTGCCCCTTGAGGTTCTCAAGTTCATTTTCCATATTTGCGATGGCCGCTTCAAGCTGGGTGCGGTTGCTTCTGGCATTTTGAAGTGCGCGGGCCGTAACATGCCCTACTGCATGACGGCGCTCCATTAGAGCGATATTGCGGCTTAGCGAATCTAGATTTTCCCTAGTCTGATTCAGTTGATTGTTAAGTGT
>WQRL01000152.1 GCA_009786775.1 Oscillospiraceae bacterium | reverse complement strand
CCCGCCGTAAAGCCTCAAGCAGCATTTTACGAAAAATACGGTTGGCAAGGGGTCAGGGCACTGGCGGAAACAATCGCATATGCGCAGGCCAAGGGGATGTTTGTAATTGTTGATGGCAAGCGGGGTGACATCGGCTCTACCATGGAAGCCTATGCTGAAGGCTGGCTTGGAACTACTGAAGTAGAGGGCGAGAGTTTTACTCCGTTCGGAGGAGATGCCCTCACTGTAAACGGATACTTGGGCTCAGACGGCATTGAACCGCTTCTGAAGGTTTGCAAAAGACAGGATAAGGGTATTTTTGTTCTGGCAAAAACATCCAACCCCTCGTCCGGTGAACTGCAAGATATAGTTGTGGGTGAGAAAACAATTTATGAAACTATGGCCGCGCTTTGCGACAAATGGGGAGAGGCGCTGCCAGGCAAATACGGATATAGCGGTGTTGGTGTGGTGGTGGGAGCCACTTACCCCGAACAGCTCTCGGAGCTGCGCAAGAAGTTTCCGAAGCTATTTTTCCTAGTGCCGGGCTATGGAGCACAGGGCGGCAGCGGCGCAAGCATCGCAGGAGCCTTTGACGGAGATGGGCTGGGTGCAATAGTTAACGCTTCCCGCTCCCTAATGTGCGCATGGCAAAAAGACCCCGGCCTATCACTTGTGCAAGCGACCCGCAACGAGGCCATCCGCATGAGGGATGATATAACAGGGTAGATGGGCCTTAAGCAATAAGCTCAGATTTCGTAGAACTCTTTGCAAAATCAGTTTCTGCTAAGCAAGCAGCAAACTTCTACATTTGCCGTCCGTGGGAACATGTCTACAGCGCAGGCCTTAGTGAGTGAGTAACCCTCCAGCATTTTAACATCCCGCGCCAAAGTGGCAGGGTCACAGGAAATATAGACCACACGCTTTGGAGCAAGCTGGATAATTTTCCTCACTGCCGCTTTTGACAGGCCGCTGCGCGGAGGGTCAACGGTAATGCAGTCGGCTCTTATATCCTCCGCTTCCCATTTTGCTGCGTCGGCGGCGATGAACCGCATATGAGAAAAACCGTTGCGCTGCGCGTTTTCACGCGCAGCTTTTATTGAGGCGGCATTTAGCTCAACTCCCAGAACGATCTCTGCATCTCTTCCTACGAAAATCGCGAGGGAGCCGACGCCGCAGTACAAGTCAACAAGCGTTTCCTCAGGCGACAGCGCAGCATATTCGCGGGCTTTTTGAAACAGCAGCAGCGCAGCTTCTGTGTTTACTTGAAAAAAGCCTGAAACTCTAAATACAAGCCCCTCGAGCTCCTCTTCAAGTGGCGGGGTGATGCCATTTCGCCCTGAACGCAGAGTGATTTCTCCCCTTGAGCCATCCAAAGCCAGCCCCCCGAGAGCGTAGTTTAAGTCGGGCTTTAGCAGCAAGCAGCGCTTAACCGGCACAATCTCGTGGCTCCCTGCACCGTAAAAACCCCAAGCGTTGCTGTCGCAGTGAAGGACGGCCTTGTTGCGGTAGCCGTCAGTCTGACCTGTGCTAAGAATACCTTCAACTTGGGTATTCACCCCGCCTATGCGCTCAAGGGCGTCATTTACCCTTTTGAGCTTTATTTCAAGTTCGTGCTTATAAGAAATATGCCTAAAGTCACAGCCGCCGCAGGCGGGATATTGTGGGCAATCGGGCGCAATGCGGTGCTCCGAAGGCAGCAACATAGATACAATCTCACCTCGCGCAATCCGTGGAGCGTCCTTTGTAATGCGCAATTTCAGCTTATCTCCCATAGCACCGCCCCTAACAAACACCACCTTGCCATCCGCAAGCCGCCCCACAGCTTCTCCGCCGGAGCCATAACCTGTAATGACGGTTTCGTGGACAGAGCCTATAGCCAAAGATTCATTTTTCACAAAAACACACTCCCAAACTAACAATCAATTAAGTCCTCAGCAAGTATATCAGGTAGATGCTGTGATTACAACTTGTTAAAATGCTCCTGCCGTGATAAACTATTCGGAAATCAGCAAGGTGAAACCGGGCAACCCGCCTTGAGATGCTTTGAAATACGGGCGCAGCCGTGAGGCTTCGGGCGCACTGTGCAGGGGAGGCAGAAAGCTTGAAAGAAATAATCAGAAAGCGCAAATCTGTAAGAAAATACGAGCAGGCTCCACTGGATGGGGCGGTGCTTGAGAAAATCACCGCACAACTGGCTAACCTAAAACCGCTGGACCCATCTATAAAATATGAAATAGAAATAGTGACCAAAACCAAAGGGATGTTTAACATCAAAGCCCCACATTACCTAGTCTTCCGAAGCGAAGAAAAAGAGGGGGCGTGTGAAAATATAGGCTTTATAGGCCAGCAGATGGATTTATTTCTATCAGAAAATGAGCTGGGCACATGCTGGCTTGGCGTGTCTAAGCCGGATGAGAAGAAATCGGCATCCGGCTTGTCATGCTTGATTTGCATGTCATTCGGCCTTCCTGATGAGCCGGTTTACCGCAGTTACCAGCAGTTTAAGCGCAAGGAACTGGGTGCTATAAGCCAGGGCAGCGACCCGCGGCTTGAAGCCGCCCGCCTAGCTCCTAGCGGAATGAACGCCCAGAACTGGTATTTTATAGCAGACCAGGGCAGCATCCACTGCTACCGCAAGAAAGTAAACCCCTTGCTGGGCTTTTGGCTAAATGACTTAGCGCGCATAGACCTGGGCATAGCCATATGCCACATTGCGGAAGAAAGTGAAGATTTTAAGTTTGCTGTGCAGGCTGACGCGCCCAAGAAAAACGGATATGTTTATTTCGGAACAGCCCGCTAACCCCGCCAGGGCGTTTTGAATGCCCGTTGCCCTTTGGACACCCGATGGATACCCCACCTTGGATACCAACAGTGGCTCGATACCCATACTGAAAGGCTAGATTACTTTGGAAAAAATACTACGAAACATCTACCGTATACCTGTGCCGCTGCCGGACAATCCGCTCAAGGAGATAAATAGCTATTTTATCCAAGGGCCGGAGCGCAGCCTTCTCATAGACACAGGCTTTCGCCACCCCGAGTGCAAAGCGGCACTTATGTGCGGGCTTGAGGAGCTAGGGGCAGACATAGCCTGCGTGGATATATTCCTAACCCATGTGCACGCCGACCACACAGGGCTCTCGTCTGAGCTGGCGGCTGAGGGCAGCCGCACATATATAAGCGCAATCGACGGCGAAATAATGAAGAAACTCCCCTTGCGGAGCGGAGAATGGGATAATGAAAAATGGGTCTGGAACAAGGAGCGGGAAACTCTGCTGGGCATGCCCGCCGAAATAATTGAAAATCTGGACAAACTAAACCCTGCGCTCAAGTACGCCCCTCTTGGCGGTGCGGAATATACATTTCTCCACGAAGGGGATATGCTGCAAGCCGGCGGTTACAATTTCCGCTGTGTTCTTACGCCTGGGCACTCACCGGGGCATATGTGCCTGTGGGATGAAGATAACGGGATTATTTTCACAGGAGATCATGTACTCTTTGACATAACCCCGAACATCACAGCCTGGCATGGTATAGATGACTCGCTGGGGGACTATCTTAATTCACTGGCTCAGGTGAGGGAACTTCCGGTCAAAATAGCCCTGCCGGGGCACCGCAAGCCCGGTGATTTTCATGTGAGGATAGATGAGCTAATAGGGCATCATCACAAGAGGCTTGCAGAAGTAGAAGGTATAGTAAGGGAGAAACCCGGCCTAACTGCCTATGAAATAGCGGGCGAGATGCGCTGGAAAATCAGAGCAGCAGACTGGAACTCCTTCCCGCCCTCACAAAAGATTTTCGCAGTAGGCGAATGCCAGGCACACCTAAACTACCTAGAGCTGCGCAGTGTGCTTAAACGCGAAAAAGACAATGCCGTTTACAGGTTTTACCTTGCCTAATAAGACCAAACATAAGGAGAAGCATAAATGAAGATAGGCCTAATAGGACTTAATCAAACAGGAAAGACAACATTATTTAATCTGCTCACGGGCAGGACAGATGCTGCGGCATCAGGCGGCAAGAGCGCTGCAAACATCGGTACGGGAGCTGTGCCGGATGAGCGCGTGGATTTTTTGGCTAGTATATACAAACCCAAAAAGACCACCTACGCCAAACTCGACATAATCGACGTGGCGGGATTTTCCGTATCCACTGACGGCCACAGCTCAGGTGCGGCGGTATTCCTAAACGACGTGCGCCCCTGCGATGCTCTGGTGCACGTGCTGCGGGCTTTCGACTCCCCTTCCTTCGCCCATGAGATGGGTGAGATTAATCCCGCACGGGACTTGGAAGCTGTCGAATCCGAAATGCTCATGGCTGATCTTGAGATGATTGAAAAAAGAATAGGCCGCATAAAGACAGGCAAGAAAATAACCAAGGAAAACGAGTTTGAACTTGCCCTGCTTGAGCGCAGCTTTAAGTGGCTCGATGAGGGGGGCTCAATCCTCAACATGGACATGACAGATGAAGAGCGCCTAGCTGTAAAGAGCTTTACATTTCTAACGGAAAAGCCCCGCATTGCAGTTGCAAACCTCGACGAGAGCCAGTGGGAATCTAAGTCATATCCGAACAGGGACGGCCTTAAAGCCATGTGCGAGAGGCTGGGTGTTCCGCTAATTGAGCTATGTGTGGAAACGGAACTTGAGATTACCCGCCTGCCCGAGGAAGATAAGCAGATGTTTATGGAAGAAATGGCCATTGAGCAGCCGGGGATTGCAATTCTTGCAAATGCCGTATATGACCATTTGGGGCTGATGTCATTTCTTACATCAGGCGAGGACGAGTGCCGCGCTTGGACTCTGTCCAAGGGCACCATAGCTAAACACGCCGCCGGCAAAATTCACTCGGATATTGAGCGGGGCTTCATACGTGCCGAGGTGGTGAAATATGACAGCATAAAAGAACTGGGCTCCATGGCCAAAGTCAAAGAAAAAGGCCTGTTTAGGCTGGAAGGCAAAGAATATATAGTCCAAGACGGCGATATTATTAGTTTTAGGTTTAACGTGTAGGAGGGCTTCACATGAGCTCCAGCCGCATCCCGCACCGGCTTATATCAATATTTCTTCTGCTCTCCCTTTGTGCAGTGCTGCTCGGCGCTTGCAGGGGAGAGCCCTTGCCTGCCCCCATCCCGCCGGGTGACGGCATACCTGAGTTTTATGAGCTCATGGATGAACTTTTCTCTCAGTGGGTGTCCTCAGATAGCCTATCGGTTAACTTTGTGCTTGCAGACCCGCAGGCTTTCGGAGTGGTGCCGCCCCAACCACCGACCTTCGGCACGGTTACATCAGTTCAATCGGTGGAGCAGGGCATCGCCCGAAACGATGAACTTTGGGAGCAGCTAAAGGAATTTTCGATTGAATACATGAGCCTTGAACAGCAGATTGTCCACAGTATTCTGCTTAGAAATATCGAGATTGCAAGGCTCACAAGAGACAATGAAGATGCTTTGTTTTTTCAAGGCGTAGTCCGCCCTCTTGTCGGTATGCAGGCTCAGCTTCCCGTTTTGCTTGCCGAGTTTAGAT
>WQRL01000151.1 GCA_009786775.1 Oscillospiraceae bacterium | reverse complement strand
GTAAAGAAACTAAAAATGGTGAACTTCGAATGTGTTGTAAGAGGCTACATGTTCGGGCATCTGTGGGAGGGGTATAATAAGGACCGTACCTTCTGTGGAGAGGCAATTGCAGGGGAGTATCAGCTTGCTCAAAAACTTGAAGCACCGATTTTCACTCCGTCGACGAAGGCGCAGGAATCTCATGATGAGTATGTGTCATACAAGCATTTTGAGGAAGGTGCCGGAAGGGAGCTTGCGGCAAAAATTAGGGATATTAGCTTGAGCCTGTACAGTAAATGCTATGATTATGCGCTTAGCAAGGGGCTTATTATAGCAGATGCAAAGTTTGAGTTTGGGCTTGATGCCGATGGTGAACTGGTTTTGGCGGATGAGTTGTTTACTCCTGATTCGAGCAGGTTTTGGAGCTTGGACGAATATGAGGTGGGTGTATCTCCTAAAAGTTTTGATAAGCAGTATTTGAGGGACTGGCTTGAAAATAACAAGCTCGGCGGAAAAATGCAAATTGATAATGTGCCTGATGAGGTTTTGAAAAAAACGGCAGGTAAGTATGAGGAATGCTTGAAAAAACTCACAGAAAGGGGAAATTAGATGTTAACAGCAGTTGTGGGTATAAACTGGGGTGATGAGGGCAAGGGGCGGATGGTTGACCTTTTGAGTGAATCATACGGCATTATTTGCCGGTATCAGGGGGGAAACAATGCAGGGCATACTGTAATTAATGATAAGGGCAAATTTGTCTTAAACCTTCTGCCGTCGGGAATCCTCAGAGAGAGCACCGTGAATGTGATGGGGCCGGGCATGGTTATTGACCTTAAACATTTGGCGGGTGAAATTAAAAACCTTACTGACTGCGGAATTAAAATAACCCCGGAGAATCTGAAAATAAGCGATAAAGCCCATATTTGCATGCCGTACCACATTACCCAGGATATTTGCGAGGAGGACCGCCTCGGTGACAAAAAATATGGCTCAACCAGGCGGGGCATTGCTCCTGTCTACGGGGATAAGTACATGAAAAAAAGCCTCCGCATGGAAGATTTGCAAGACATGAAGGCTGCTCAGGAGAGGCTTGAAGAAATAATAGAGTGGAAAAATTTGACCTTAAAGGGCTATGGGGAGCAGGTAGAGCTAAGGTCTGTTTTGGCCTGGCTTGAGAGGTACTACCAAGAAGTTGCACCATTTGTCACTGACACATCTGAGTTTCTGGCAAATGAAGCCGGGAAAGGCAGCGATATAATGTTTGAGGCGCAGCTTGGGGCACTTCGTGATATAGACTATGGTATTTACCCGTTTACGACCTCCTCGCAGACTCTCGCAGCGTATGCGGCGATAGGGGCGGGAGTACCTGGTGTGAAGCTGGACAATGTTATCGGGGTCACCAAAGCCTTTTCAAGCTGCGTAGGCGAAGGGCCGTTTATGGCAGAGTTTTTTGGAGAGCAGGCAAATGCGCTTCGCGAGGCAGGCGGGGAATATGGCGCGGCGACAGGCAGGCCGCGGCGGGTGGGTGCTTTTGATGTTCCAGCCAGCAAATATGGAGTAAGAATGCAAGGCGCTACTACCCTGGCGCTTACAAAAATGGATGTGCTGTCATATATGGAGCAAATACCCATATGCACAGCATATGAAATTGACGGTGTAAGGACAGATAAATTTCCATCGGGGGACAGGCTTTTAAGGGCGGTGCCGGTGTATGAATATTTAGAAGGCTTTAGAACCGATATCTCAAAGTGCAAAAGTGCAAGTCAGCTTCCAAAAGCCGCGCTGGAATATGTCCGCTATATAGAAACTGCGGTGGGCTGTCCCATAAAATATGTATCAGTCGGCCCCGGAAGAGATGAATATTTGGAGTTAGAATAAACTATGGATAACGAAGGACATATGGAATTTGAGCAGAAACTTCGTGAGGAATGCGCCGTTTTTGGTTGCAGCCTCAAAACAGACGAGGCAGTTGGCATAACATATAACAGCCTTCTTTCATTGCAGCACAGGGGCCAGGAAGGTGCAGGGATTGCGGTTGTGGGAGAGAACTTGTTTGTGTGCCATAAAGATGTAGGGCTGGTCAGCGAGGTGTTTTCAAAGCGTGTATTGGAAAAAATCCCGCCGAGCCGTATTGCTCTGGGGCATGTGAGGTATTCGACTACGGGCGGTAATGTGAGGGAAAATTGCGGGCCATTTATTACTGAGTATCTAACAGGGAGAATTGCGACTGCTCACAACGGGAACATAACTAATGCGCAGGAACTTCGGTACCAGCTTAAAACTCAGGGCCTAAACTTTAACTCGTCGAGTGATAGTGAAGTTATTTCATCGCTGATAGCCTTTTATGCCATGAACTGCAAGAGTGTTTTACAAGGCATTGTAATGGCTGCAAATGATTTAAGGGGAGCCTTCTCAATAGTTTTAGCCGATAGCGAAAACAGGCTCATTGCCATCCGGGACCCAAATGGATACAGGCCTCTCTGCATTGGGAAAAGCGGGCTCGGCTTTGCGGTTGCCTCTGAAAGCTGCGCACTGGAGGCTTGTGGGTTTGAGTTTATACGCGATGTTTTGCCGGGGGAAGTAATAGCTTTTGAAAAAGGGGCGCTTGTAAGCGAAGGGGTGAAATTAGCCGAACCTGCTATAAGAGGCGGGCTTTGCATATTTGAGTATGTATATTTTTCGCGGCCCGACTCAACTGTTGACGGTCTGAGCGTATATGAAGCCAGGCACAATATGGGGCGCATACTGGCGGAGGAATTTCCTGTTGAGGCCGATATAGTTTGCGGTGTGCCCGACTCAGGGCTTGAAGCTGCACAGGGGTATAGTGAGTACAGCGGAATCCCCGTAATGTCAGGGTTTGTAAAAAACAGATACATAGGAAGAAGTTTTATTTATCCGACTCAGAGCGAGCGGGACAGTGCGGTTAGGCTAAAACTAAACCCTCTCACCGCCAATGTAAAAGGCAAACGGATTGTGCTGGTAGACGATTCAATTGTGCGAGGCACAACATCTGAAAGGATTGTGTCCAGCTTAAAACTAGCGGGTGCAAAGCAGGTGCATATGCGCATCTCATCGCCTCCATTCCGGCACACATGCCACTTTGGAACCGATATAGATAATGAAGACAAGCTAATTGCAAACAATATGTCAATAGATGAAATTAGGCAGAAAATCGGGGCAGACAGCTTAGGGTATATAAGCATTGACGGCTTGAGGAAAGCCTGCAACAAATGCAGCCTGTCATTTTGCACGGCCTGCTTTACAGGACATGTAGACGGTGTGGCTACATCAAAGCACATTTTTGAACTGGAGGGAAATCAATGTCAACAAAAGCATATCTAGTACTTGAAAACGGAAAAATATTCGAGGGCAGCTATTTCGGCGCACAGGGCGATATAACAGGGGAAATTGTTTTTACAACCGGTATGACTGGGTATTTAGAAACCCTTACTGACCCTAGTTACCACGGTCAAATTGTGTTACAGACTTTCCCTCTTATAGGTAACTACGGTGTAATTCCCGCTGACTTTGAAAGTTCATCAATCGGCCCTATTGCATACATAACAAAATGCCCGTGTCAAGATCCTTCAAATTTTCGCAGTGAAGGCAGTCTTGGCACCTTTTTAGATCAGCGCGGAATTATCGGCATTTGCGATATTGACACAAGGGCACTGACTAAGATGATCCGTGAAAATGGTGTCATGAACGGAAAGATAATGAAAGAAAAGCCGGATGAGAGGGACATGGCAGAGATAAAATCATACTTTGTCGAAAAGCCGATTGCAAAAGTTTCAATAAGTGAAAAGAAGCTGGCAAAAGCACAGTCTTCGAAATTTACAGTCGCCCTCATGGATTTTGGTGCAAAGGAAAATATTAGGCGTGAACTAATCCAGCGTGGATGTGATGTGTGGAGCTTTCCATACAGCAGCACTCCCGAGGAGATTTTAAGCGTCAGCCCTGATGGCATTATGCTCTCTAATGGCCCGGGAGATCCTAAGGACAACATGGATATTGTAGAAACAATAAGAGCACTTTTGAAGGAAAATGTACCGATGTTCGGCATATGTATGGGCCATCAGCTCTTGGCCCTTGCAAGCGGCTTCAAAACAGGAAAGCTGAAGTTTGGGCACAGGGGGGCAAACCAGCCTGTCAAAGATCTGATTGAAGGCAGATGCTATATAACATCACAGAATCACGGCTACCAAGTCCTATCGGATAGTATGGATGAAAGCATTGCCGAGGAATGGTTTGTAAATGTAAATGACGGGTCAAATGAGGGGATAATTTACAAAAATGCTCCGGCGTTTTCGGTTCAATTTCACCCTGAAGGCTGTGGCGGCCCGCAGGACACAGGATATTTGTTTGACAAATTTATTAAGCTAATGGAGGAAAGACGGGGGTGTTAACAGCATGAGCGAAGGGACAAAAGAGATAACTTTTACAAAAATGCATTCCTGCGGCAACGACTATATATATGTAAACGGCTTTGAGCATGATATACCGCAGCCCTCTGCCCTGGCTATTTATCTCTCGGACAGGAATTTTGGAGTGGGTGGCGACGGGCTTATCTTAATCATGCCGTCGGAAATTGCCGATGCCAAGATGAGGATATTCAACCTTGACGGCAGTGAGGGGAAAATGTGTGGAAACGGCATACGCTGTGTTGCTAAATACCTATATGACAACCGGATTGCAGAAAAGACGCAGATTACGGTAGAAACCCTCAGTGGTGTTAAAACCATTGATTTGATAATTGAAAATGGACAGCTTTCAAAAATTAAGGTCGATATGGGCGCAGCGGTCCTGGAGGCTTCCGAGATACCTGTAAACCTTCCCGGAGGACATGTCGTTGACAGGCAGGTCCAGTGCGGCGGAGAGCCGTACAACATAACTTGTGTCAGTATGGGCAACCCCCACGCTGTCATTTTCTGCGAGGATGCCGAGGCGGTAAATCTTGCCCAAATAGGGCCTAAAATCGAAAAAGACCCGTTATTTCCAGAGCAGGTCAATGTAGAGTTTGTGGAAGTTATATCCGAAAACCATCTCAAAATGAGCGTTTGGGAGCGGGGCAGCGGAGCCACACTAGGCTGTGGGACAGGGGCATGTGCGGCCGCTGTGGCAGCAACCTTAAATGGCTTTTGTAAGAAGAATACAGACATAAGGGTGCGCCTTCCCGGGGGAGAGGTAATAGTAAATTATACGGACGAAACAGTATTTTTGACAGGAGATGCTGTCAANGTTTTTGAGGGAGCGGTGAAAATATGACAAAATTTATTTTTGTAACAGGCGGTGTTGTATCAGGTCTGGGAAAGGGTATCGCTGCGGCAAGTTTGGGCAGGCTTCTCAAGCAGCGGGGGCTTAGGGTAGCTGCGCAGAAGCTGGATCCCTATATGAATGTCGATCCGGGCACAATGAGCCCTTTTCAGCATGGGGAGGTGTTTGTCACCGATGATGGAGCTGAGACGGACTTGGACCTGGGTCATTATGAGAGGTTTATTGATGAGAACCTCACAAAACACAGCAGCTTGACAGCGGGTA
>WQRL01000150.1 GCA_009786775.1 Oscillospiraceae bacterium | reverse complement strand
ATCTGCTTCTTGCAGTTTTTTAGCGCCTGACTATTATCTAACTTTTTCTGACTTTTGGATAGGTACTATTTCATTGACCGCTTACACACAAACAGCTCTCTCGGCAAATTTTGTCAAGAGAGCTGTTTGTGCGGTATACTAGTTTTTTGCTATGCGAAACTTGCTTTGAGAATTTGCGAAATCTTGGTTATGAAATCCCGCCGAACCCTTGTAAGTGGACGTTTACAGGCTTGTAGCTAAATCCTGGCCAGAGCCTGTCAGGGCTATATGACCCAATTCAAATATAGCCGTATCGAAAATAAACCCCTGGTTTTGTTTACCTTCTCTGACTGTTTCAGTAAAATATTCATATGCCGATGACTCATAGAAAAACTCATAGTCATAGCTTTCAAGTGGCTCATCGTAGTTAAGGGTGACAAGACCGTGCTCCTGAAGCCTATTTAAGAACCTCGCATTTGTATGTACAGTGCTCATATCATCCAGTTTATCTGTAATATAAACTGGCGAATAGGCAACTGCTTCTAAGTGGCTTGAACGGCTGCTTTTCAATAAAAATCTCCCTACAGGCAATAATTTTTCCTTTGCAGCTAAACGCAAAAGTTCTTTCTCATACTCACTTAAATTCGGTAACTGCTCGTGATTGCAGCAGCCGTGGCCACAATACGAAGTTTTCTGCTTGCAACAGTTGTTAGAGTGTGAGTGCGCGTTATTTTCCATACACATGATTTGACTTCCTTTCTGTCGAAATGATTTATTCGTATACATTTTTGCGTGTAGCCTCGGTAGCACAGCCCGCCAGAGGGGGCAACAACTCTTGTTAATTTAACTGGTGGGCATTACAGGTTGTTTATGAAACTTCTTCCGGCTTTTGCTAATCTTGACTTGAAACCCCTCGCCCCTATGCTTGGCTGCCAGCTTCTCCAAGTTGTTGTCTGCGCTCTTATTAAGTTTTGCTTTGATCCATACCCCAGCTCCTGCAATAGCCGGCACACCGGGCGCGATTGTCGAAATTATACAACACATACACATAATAAATTTCCTTCCTATTTACCTTTGTTGATTTAAGTGAATATCTTCAAGCACACAAAGTGGTGGGCCTCCCATAACAATCAATCTGTCTGCTATTGACTCAGCTTCCGCTCGGTCGTGGGTAACTAATATTGTGAGCCTTTTGCTCCTTGTTTCATCAAAAATGTGTGGATATATGCGCTTGCGCGTGGCAGTGTCAAGACCCGTAAAAGGCTCGTCTAAAATCATTAAGTCACCGCCATAAGCCATAGCCCTTGCAATGCTCAGACGTCTTTGCATACCTCCGCTAAGTTGCCGTGGGAAAAGATGACTGGCAGTTTTAATGCCCATCTTATCAAGCCAGGAAATTGCCATCTCTTCCCGGGTAGTTCCTTTTTTTAGAACAGACATGACATTCCCGGCTGCCGTTACTCCGGGCAGCAGCCTGTTCTCTTGAAAAACCATAGATAGTTTCTTTTTACAAACATTAGCCTCACCGCCATCAGCTTTTTCAATCCCCGCTAATATACGTATCAGAGTGGTTTTTCCTGATCCAGACGGGGACATGAAGGCAACGACACCGCTATCTGGAAGTTCTAGGCAAAAATTCTCAAGCACAACTACATTGCCAAAAGCCTTATTGAGATTGCTGATTATCATCGCTGCTGCCCTCCTGTACATCTATCTCGGCTGCGCTTGCCGTGGGTGTTGTCCCTGCAAGTTTATTGCTGAGTAGGCTAAGTAGTTTTGTTGTAGTTTTAACAATCAAGACACTCACAACCAAAACCGCAATCGTCCAAGCAAACAAATTTATAGTTTGCATATATATTCTAGCATCATATATCATTCGGCCCATAGAGTTTGGTGGTCTGGCTATAACCTCAGAGCCTATTGCCGTTCTAAAACCCTGTCCAAATGCTGTCGAAAGGGCAGAGGCAACGAAAGGTGCGAGGTGAGGCAAGTAGATATAGCGGGCTTTTTTGAAAAAACTCCATTTGAATAATGTTGCCATCTCCAAAAGTTTTACATCAACTGTTCCCAGCCCCTCGTATATGTTTGCCCAGATTATTGGGGTCACAACCAAAAATATGATAAATACTGGGATACGGAAAGTAGGGAGCCAGACAAGGGCGAGTATTATAATAGACGCCGACGGCATCGCTCTAAAAATTCCGAGAATTGGCTCAAACAAAACCTTTAGAAACACAATCCGCTTTGTAAGCACTGCCAAAATGCAGCCGAAAGAAAATGCCAACAACACGCCCTCAATTACCCTGAGGGTTGTGCCACGTACGATGAGCCAAAATCTTGAAGTAACAACAAGTTCAGATATTCGGGTGAAGGTAGCTAAAGGCGAAACAACTAGTATAGGCCTTCCGACATATTGATATATTGCCTCCCAAACCAGGAGCCATAAAATGAAGACTCCTAGTTTGACGAGAATATTTTTATATCGTTTGTCGAATAGTTTAGTTTGCGATAAACCAGAATTCATCATCAGGGATACGGCCTCCAACAGAATCGGGATTAGCTTCATACATTACTTCTAGAAAGTCCAGGGTGGCTGCTCTCAGATCTGCACCACTTATGGAGCGGATGCGCTGATTTGGCAGTGAGCCTATAGCAATGCCGGCCTGGGTAATCTCAAACTTTTCCATGAGCTGCGCTGCTCGTTCATGATTGTTAACTACAAAATCAACACCTGCTGCCTGTTCTGCAAGAAAAATCTCCACAGCTTCTGGATGCTCTTCTAAAAATGCTGTACGCACAACTGTTGAGCTTGAAGGAAGCGGCGCGCCGTCCATAACCTTTTCCCACTCTTCTCTTAGGTCAAGTACGATTTGAACCGAGGTGTCTTCCTGCATTACAGATGTAACAAAAGGTTGCGGAAGCAACACAAGGTCAACTTCACCTGCAAGTAAGAGGTTTGCCACATGCGCATGATTAGAACCCCAAACCATTTCAACATCTGTTTCAGGGTCTAGCCCATTTAGGCGCAGGATGTGGGCAAAGGAAAATTCCTGTGTACTCCCTTGGCCGCCTGAGTGTATTGTTCTGCCGCGCAAATCTTCAATAGATTGGATTTCGTTACTTCTGTCTAAAATAAAGTTGGCAGCTTCCGCATTTAGGGCAATTACCCTTATTTCTCCGCCTGTTGCATTGTACATAGTTGCGGCTATATTTATGGCCATTGCGCCCATATCAAGCTCGCCTGACAAAAGGCCTGCTTGTATAACTTGGCCGCTGGTTACTGTGAAGTTGTAGTCATTTTGAATCAAAC
This sequence comes from Oscillospiraceae bacterium, assembly GCA_009786775.1. Taxonomy (GTDB): domain Bacteria; phylum Bacillota; class Clostridia; order Oscillospirales; family Oscillospiraceae; genus WRMH01. The sequence continues at coordinate 2,232 of WQRL01000150.1, read as the reverse complement.
CGCGGTAGTTGTCATACATCAAACCTGCAAATGCCATACCGCCGGTACCTTCACCAACAGCAATATTTATTTGAGTGCGTGGCAGTTCGGGCTCTTCTTCGGTGTACTCTTCTTCAACAACTTCAGCTTTCGCCGGAGGTGGAGTTGTTTCTGGCTGTGCTGGCGCCGAAACCGCTTCCGAAGCGGGTGCCTGTGTTTCTGCCCCCACTGCCGGGCTTGTTGCCGGGGCTTGTCCGTCGCAAGCCGCTATAGATAGTGCGAGTGTTGCTATAACAAAAATCAATGCTATAAGTTTTGGGAATTTCATATGGGTATCAACCTTTCAAGATATAATTGGTAGTTAAACTAGTTTGCGTGCAAACCAGTTAGTCTTGACTAACTGGTTTTAGGTTAGCATAGACTAACCGCTTCTGTCAAGTGGTAAATTTTTCTGAGATATCCAAAAAATGTGAAAATGAAGGGTGCTCTGCCGTCAAAAGACGTTGCCAGACAAGTCGGACATGGGTGCTGCTCTGTGGGAAAGTGGGGCAGCCGCAGTCCTGGAACACAAATTTAGTATGGGTTTCGAGCCTATGCCAGGGTAGACGTGACTGACGGAGGCCGCCCCACTTTCCCACAGAGCAGCACCCATGTCCGGCGGATGGTTTAGATATTGTGAATCATATCCAAAAGAAAAATTGATAGACTAGCCTTTCGCAGTTTTTGCCAAGGCGGATGTTTTTGTGGTATACTAACCAGATGTACGGTCAAACAAATAATAATTAAGCACTGCACAAATCAAGATGCGCGTGGGGAGAAACTGGCGTTATGCGCCACACAAGGAGGAAATACTATTGGTGCAACAAGGGGGAGGCCGCGGGCTCAATGCCAAGCCGCTCAGCGATGAGGAGCGCGAATCGGCGCCAAAAATAACAATGCCGCTGGTTAAGCGTATAGCTAGTTACCTCTTACCGTACTGGAAGAGGCTTTTGCTGGTTGTTGCATGTATAATTGTATCCTCTTGGCTGGCTCTCCGGCCGGCTGTGCTAATGGGAAGGATAGTGGATGAAGGGCTTATTGGCGGAGATCTCCATATTTTGGTTATCCTCATTGCGGTGTCCTTCGGTGTGCTAATTTTGTCCAACCTAATTGGCGTTTTGGAGAGCTGGCTGAACGTCTGGGTAGCTCAGCACATAACATTTGACATGCGTAACAAGATGTTCCGCCATCTGCTTAGCATGTCGGCGCGCTTTTTTAACCAGAGCCGCCAAGGTGATGCCATAACAAGGATGACATCGGATATTGAAGGCGTGCAGACCGTCATATCAGGCACCCTGACAGGGCTTATAAGAAATCTCGCCTTAGTTGTGCTCGCCGTTATCGCAATGTTTCAGCAAAACTGGATACTGGCCTTCGCAGGAATATTAATAGTCCCGTTTCTGGTGCTGCCCACAAAGAGGGTAGGGAAGAGGCGCTGGGAAATAACATCGCAAGCACAGGCCAAAAATGACGAAATAAACCAGATCCTAGCGGAAACAATGAGTGTTTCAGGACAAATGCTTGTAAAACAGTACACTAGGGAAGAGCATGAATATGAAAATTATAAAACTGCAAATGGTGAAATGATTGAGCTGCACATAAAGGAAAGTATGGCGGGCCGCTGGTTTCGTGCTGTTATGGGAATTTTGACAAATGCCGGCCCAATGGTTATCTACTTAGTGGGCGGCATACTGATGTTGCGCTACGGCAATCAGAACCTTACAGTTGGGAATATCACAGTAATGGTTGCACTGCTGGACAGGCTCTACCGTCCTGTCAGCCTACTTTTGAACATGCAGGTTGATATAGTGCGCTCCATGGCGATTTTTACACGTATTTTCCAATACTATGATATGCCCGTGGAGATAAAGGACCGTCCAAATGCCATAAAACCAAAGACTTTTGATGGTGTGCTTGAGTTTAAGAATGTCAGCTTTCAATACGATGAGGGCTCCCAGGTGCTCCACGACTTGACATTTACAGTGGAAAAAGGGCGCTCAGTTGCTATTGTGGGGCCATCCGGAGCCGGAAAGTCCACAATTATAAACCTCATCCCGCGCATTTTCGATGTATCTGAGGGAGAGGTTATTTTAGACGGCAATGATGTACGCGATTTGGAGATTAAGTGGCTGCGCTCAAATATTGGTATCGTTTCTCAGGATACGTATATGTTTAACGGCACTATACGAAATAACCTGCTCTATGCAGTTCCGG
>WQRL01000149.1 GCA_009786775.1 Oscillospiraceae bacterium | reverse complement strand
TTCAGAGCAGTTTACCACTTTTTCTTTCGTTTTTCCTTTTCTTCGTGCTACACTTTTCTAGTTATATTTGATACATTTCTATTTTATTAAAAACATTTTTGAGGCGGGGTTACATGACGATTCGGGCATTTTTAGCCTATTTTTAACGATTTTCGAAAATTAATTCTCTCACGTTGTAATTTTAGCTATACTTTGCGCATTTTTTCTCTTGTGTCGAATTTGCTTCAATTTTCTTTGCTTTAGTTCCTTTGTGCGCAACGCATTTTGAAGGCGCTGAGACGGAAATGAATTTCCCTTTCAGCCTGCATTACGGAATTGGGTTGTAAGGTTTCTCCAAATCGGTGGTTTTCGACGAGCCGATTTTGAGAAGAGGAGTGGTTCACCATCTCTATACAGTCCGTCCTGCGTTGGCTATCATAAGCTTGATGCGGTTTTCCTGATTTATTTTTGTAGCTCCCGGATCGTAGTCGATGGCTACTATGTTGGAGTTGGGATGGTCGTCCTTGAGTCTGCGGATCATTCCTTTGCCAACTATGTGGTTGGGCAGGCAGCCGAAAGGCTGGGTGCAGACTATGTTGTTTGTGCCTGTGTGGATTAGCTCCAGCATTTCTGCTGTGAGAAGCCAGCCTTCACCCATTTTGTTCCCATAGCCCAAGTAGCCCTTTATGAGCCGCTGCAAATCGGCAAATGTGCCCATCGGCCTAAATACCGGCTGTGTCTCTACGGCTTTTATCATTATGGCCTGAAGGCCTTCGATATATTTCTGGAATGTGCCCGCCAGGAGTTTTTTTAGTTTGCTGCCGTGGTAAATATCTACATCTACTGCACGGTTATTTATTTTGAATATCATGAAGTCCGTGAGGCCCGGAACAACGGGTTCGCAGCCTTCATCTAGGAGGAATTGTTCAAGCCCGTTATTGCCCAGGGGGGCATATTTGACGTAAATTTCGCCGACAATGCCGACTCTGGGTTTGTTCCGCTCGCCTGTTATCTCAATCTTGGCAAAATCGGCGGTGATTTGCTCCATCACTGCTCCCATTTCGCTTTTGCGCAGAGCCTTACCGTGGCCGAACATCTCAACCAGCTTGTCTGTCCACTTATCCATGAGTTTGTCAGTGTCGCCCGCTGTGGTTTCATAGGGCTTGCACTGATTGGCAAGCCATGTTATGAGGTCGCCGTATATCATCCCTGCGGCCAGGCGGCGGATAACAGGCAGTGACATCTTAAAGCCCGGATTGCTTTCAAGACCCGACATATTTACTGATACAACAGGGATGTACTCAAGACCCGCTTTTTCCAGCGCTTTTCTGAGCAGGTGGATATAGTTTGACGCACGGCATCCGCCACCGGTCTGGGATATAAGCAGGCCGATTTTGTGCTTGTCATACTCTCCGCTGTTTACTGCTTCCAGCAACTGCCCTATTACAAGAAGGGCCGGGTAGCAGGTGTCGTTATGGACATATTTCAGGCCTGTTTCGACTATGCCCCTATGGGTGGTTGTAAGCATGTCGATTTTATAGCCGTATAGCTCGAACACTTTTTTCATCATCGAAAAAGTTACAGGGAGCATCTGCGGCATTAGCAAAGTGTATTCTTGTTTCATCTCCTTTGTGAATAGGAGGCGGTTGTTTTGGTCATATGTTAGTTTTGCCATTTATACTTGCCTTTCTGTGTGTAGCCTAAAGGGGCAGAGCCCCTGATTTTAATTTATTACGAGTAATCAACCGGGGATCTGACCCCACGGCTCTGATTAGTGTGCGTTTGTAATGCGTTATTATGTTCCATTTGCCTTTGCTTGCAACTGCGCTTGCTCTTGCGCCGTTGCGTATACATCATACGCCCGCCGCAAGCACGTTGTCAACACCACTCACGCGCTTTTTTCTGTGCTCCATCTAATCCCTCTCTGATCTCACACCGTCTAGCGTTAACGTTTACAGGCCAGTCGAACATGGGCGGGTGCTCTGGGAAAAAGTGGGGTGGCCGCAGTCCTGGAACACAAATTTCACCCAGGATTCCAAGATTCTGCCAAGGTAGACGTGACTGACGGAGGCCGCTTCACTTTTTCACAGAGCACTTGCCCATGTTCGACGGATGGTTTTAGCGAGGTGTGCTTGTAACCGTCTAGTTGCAAGGCCTTGCTATTCTAATGCACTCACGCACTTTTTTCTGCCGTTAAAATGAATAGTGTGTACGGTGTTTCAGTACCTTCGTGAGTTTTCACATCGCGGTGAAATGTTTCTATCTCCACTGCCCGAAAACCTGCCGCCACGGTTAGCTCCGCAAGTTCGGACTGCTCAAAGCCGTTGTGCCCATCAAAGTCCGCATATCCCGCGTGGAATCCGCCGTCCTCCTTGTCGATGTCTACTATTATAAGGCGCCCTCCGTCATTAAGGAGTTTATTAAAAACTTGAAGAGCTGCCGGGGTGTCCTCTATGTGGTGTAGAACCAGCGATGAAAATATATAGTCAACCTTTAGATTCTCAGGTATTTCTTGCAGAAGGTCACAGCAGAGCACTGTGATTTCCGAAGTGTGGTGGGCTGCAGGCTTACCGAAGGCGGTAAGTTTGGCTTCAACTTGTTTTATCATCTCCGATGATGAATCAACAAGCAGCAGTTTCTCAAAAACACCGCTCAAACTCAGCCCGACAAGCCCTGTACCACAGCCGAACTCCATCGCGGTTTTACCGCTCCCGCAGGTTATGTGTGTGCGTATCTTCTCAGCTATTAGCTCTGCTCTTTGGATTCTATTTTCTGTATCATAGCTTTCGGCCATTTGGTCAAAATTTTCCATAAAGGGGCTCCCATCTATAGTCTCTCATTGCCGCGCTTGAAGTTGCCCGTTACTTTGGCCATAACAAGCTGCGCCGCCTTTCCCTCAAGCCCTGCAACTTTTGAAATAAACGCCTCTGCGTTCTTGCCGTTCAAAGTTGTGACCTGCCTGCCTTCGCAGGAGATGAACACCTTGCCGTCTTTTGTAATTTTATACGAAAATATATTTTCGTCAAGTATGCCTCTTTTGTCTATTCCGTTTGCCATAATCGCAACGCTCCCTAGTCATCTCATAGTCCACCGCCGATTGCAACTTCCCAAGCTGGTCTGTAAAACAGTCATGCCTCACACCGATCTTGCGAAAGCCGAGTTTCTCATAGACATGCTGTGCGCGCCTGTTTTCGAGGTTTGTGTCTAATACTATCTTTTCATATCCATGATTTTCAAATAATTCCTCTATTAACATTTTGAGAAGGCGGGAACCATAGCCTCTTTCTTGCTTGGCAACTTCGCATATTTTTATTCCTATTTCCGCTTTACCGAAACCTTTGTTGCGGTAGCTCATTTCGCCGATTTGCTGACCATCCGCTTCAGCAATTAACCTGCGCCGGGTTTCATCGGTGTCCATTAACAAATCTTCCGCAATTTCTTCATCGGTTATTGCCAGACCGTTTGGATATCCCGCATGTGCCATAACTGCGCCATCACGCCACCATATCCCAAGCTGCGGGGCATCAGAGGCCTGGGCCTCGCGGATTGTCAGATTGTCTTTTTTTATTAGCATTATATTATTCCCCTGGGTTCTTTTCACCGGCAGACAATTTCATCTCAAACTCAATCTCGTGCATAAGAGGAATTTCATCCTCTCCAATCAGTGGGATTTCAGGCTTTAACGCCCTGGCATAATCTAAGTCATTCCAGCCGACAGCACACATTGTAAAGCCGCGGCGCTGATAGAAGCGAAATGCATTAGTGTTGTCATTTGAGGTGCGCAGATGTACCCGCGCACAGTTCTCCGTGCGGGCTAAACCTATTACCGCCTCAACCAAAGCCCCGCCCACACCGATGCCTTGTTGCAGGGATTCCAGAACCATAATCTCACATTCATCGTCATGCCATCGGTAATAACAGTAGCCGATTATTTTCTGCTCTCCGTTTACCGCAACAAAGCCCGGAAGCTCCCGCAAATCGTAAAGCTCACGGTGGATAGCAATTTTGAAGCTCCCCCAGGTGGACGCTACTAATTGTTCCACTTCTTTTAAGCGGGTATTTAAGCTGGTATCTGAAATTGAAATTATATCAAAAGCAGCTTTGAGTGTTTCTTGCATTATTTTACTCCCACCCCTATGCGCCCTGAAACCCAGGGGTTTTCAAAACCGCAGCCATGAACTCTTTCATGTACTCCGCCCTGGGGGTTATGACATTTATGTCGATGCTCGGATCTTTTCGGCAGAGCTCCTCCAGCACCTCTTTCAAATTTTCACCCGAGAGCAAGTAATCTGCAATTATGTCCTCATGTGCTGCACCCTGCCTTAATAGGAGCAGCGCGGACACAACGCCTGTTCTGTCTTTGCCCACGGCGCAGAAATACAACACATTCGATTTTGCTCCTTCAATTGTTGAAATGACTTCCCACATAACCTCATCCACCATGCCCAAATAAACTGACGGCACAAGTTCGGGAGCTTCGGGGATTTTGCCTCCGTTGGTTATAGGGATGTTTTTATAGGTAAATCCCGCAACACCAGCAAGGCAGCAGGGCCGCTGCTCCACTTCGTTTGCAGAGCGCAAATCCACTATGGTTGTTATATTGTTTTCCAAAAGCCACTCTACTTCGGCTTCGCTGAGATTTATAAGAGCATCGCTGCGCACGTATCTCAGTGAGCCGCCTCCCAGCGGACGTGTGTTTTTTGTACTTTTTAGCAGGCTTTTCATTACCTTCCTCCTGTCATGTCCATCGCCGCAAGCAGGGATCTGATTCTAATACGCACAGCGCCCAGATTGCTGATGTCGTCAATTTTTAGCTGGGTGTAGAGTTTGCCGCCGGACTCCAGGATGTCGCGGAGCTCATCCGTGGTGATGGCATCTGTGCCGCAGCCGAAGGAAACAAGCTGAACCATCTGCATGTCCGGGTGCTGTAGCACCACCCGGGCTGCATTGTACATTCTGGCCTGATATGTCCACTGGTTGAGGACGCGCCGGTGCTCCTTGCCCAGCTGTCCGAATAGTGCATCTTCGGTAATCAGCACAAGCCCCATTGACGAAATGAGTTCATCAATGCCGTGGTTAACCTCCGGGTCGGCATGATATGGGCGGCCCGCGGCCACTATGATGCGCTTATTATTTTGTTTTGCATAGTCAATATATTTTGCGCCCTCTGCTTCAATGTCCGCTATGTACTGCTCATATGCTTTGTATGCAGCTTTTGCTGCGGACTTAGTTTCGGATTCAGAAATGCCGAAATGCTCCTTAAAATACTCGGCTGCTTTTATTTGGAAGCCGCGTTTCTTGTGCAGCCCAAAATACGGTGTGAGGAACTTCGCCTCCTTGAGGCCCGGCATGTTCGCCGACAGCAGCTCCGGATAATACGCCACTACGGGGCAGTTGTAGTGGTTATCACTTATGCCCTCATCAAACCCATAGGGCATACAGGGCAGAAAAATCGTGCTCACATTTTTACTCAGCAGAGATTCGACATGCCCGTGCATGAGCTTGGCGGGGTAGCAGACCGTATCTGACGGAATCGTGCGCT
>WQRL01000148.1 GCA_009786775.1 Oscillospiraceae bacterium | reverse complement strand
TGGATCCTGGCGTGACCCTTACTTTGGTGTTCTCTGTCACGGTAGACCCTGAGTTAAACACATCAGTTGTGACATCACTGAGAAATACGGTTACGGTGGATGGAAGCCCTGAAGGTGAAGTGGAAATACCGACAGGAGAGCCTGGCCTGACAGCCCGCAAGAGCGTAACAGACGCAAATAGGGACGGACTGGCCTCACCTGGGGAAGCCCTTACATACACAATCACGGTCACTAACAGCGGCACGGTTGCTGCAAGCAGTGTTGTAATACAGGACGACCTGTCAGGCTTACTGGATTACATCCTGCCGCCGCAGAGCAGCCCCGTAACAGTAGCGGGATTCAGAGTTGTAGAGGGTGAAGAAGAACCTGTCTTCTTCCCAGAGCTGGACGGGCTGACAGTAGGCGGCCTGATGAGCGGCATAACCGTGCAAAGGCTAGACCCTGGAGTGACCCTTACTTTAGTGTTCTCCGTCACGGTAGACCCTGAGCTAAACACATCAGTGGTGACATCGCTGAGAAACACCGTTACGGTGGATGGAAGCCCTGAAGGTGAAGTGGAAATACCGACAACATCTCCTCCACCTGCGCCACCACCGCCGCCACCACCACCATCACCGCCATCACCGCCATCACCACCGCAACCACCACAGATAGTAGACATTGACGAGTTGGTGATACCGCTAGTTCTGTTTTCACCAATTCACTACCGTTATCTAATTGGCGACACAGACGGACTCATTCGTCCAACAGACAACATAACACGTGCTGAGGTTGTAACAATCTTCTTCAGACTAATCACAGACGACTTCCGCGAACAAATGTGGGTACAATCAAATCCATATCCGGATGTTATACAACGAAATTGGTTTAACAATGCAGTCTCAACAATGACAAACGCAGGCGTCCTGCGCGGAATGCCAAACGGAACATTTGAACCCAACCGCGCAATTACTCGAGCGGAGTTTGCCGCTATAGTATCTAGATTCATTGAAGGTGAGTACACAGGTGAAGATTACTTCAGAGACATTGAGGGACATTGGGCACAAGCCTACATAAACACGCTTGGAAGCCGAGGATGGGTTATAGGCGTTGGAGATGGAAATTTCGAGCCTAACCGTGAAATCACGAGAGCAGAGGCGGCGACGATAGTGAACAGAATCCTTGTCCGTCACCCCGAGACTGTTGCGGATCTGCTGCCGGGCATGATAACATGGCCTGACAACGCAGATACAACAGCATGGTTCTACCTTGACTTGCAAGAAGCCACGAACTCAAATAGTTACGAGATGAAAGATGACGGGTATCACAAAACATGGATTGAACTGATTCCCGACCCCAACTGGGTAGCTCTTGAAAGACCGGAATCAAGGCCGAGAGATCATCTAATCATCGCAGGATAGTTTCGAATAGAAACTGAAAAACGAATCAATTTAAGAGGAGGGGCATCAAATCGAAAGTTTGATGCGCCCCCCCTCTTTTGCAGAATTCAAAACAGATGGCTGCAATAGCTCCGCTTGATAGATGGTTTACAGCCCTATAATGCCGCTCCTCAAAATTTCTATCATACGAGAAAAACTCACTTCAACAGAAAAAGTTTTCGGCGCAAGGGCATATTTTTGCAGCAACGCCTGTCGAACGCTTAGATGAAGGCAAAACCAAAAAATTGGGTAGTGTAGCAAAACTTTTCGTTTTGATATACACTACCCAATTTCTGTGCATGAACTTCTCAAAGGCCGCAAGGCCTTTTTGCGTTTGCCGATATGCAAGCCGCACTTAGGGACTTATTTTGGCTCTTACGTATTTGCCGAGATCCACTCAAGCATCCAGTCGATATAATTGGTCCAGAATATGGTGTCGTCCCACTTTAGCAGTTCGGGCGGGAGCAGGTGTGCGACTGCGGCGAATGCCTCTGCTTCTGCGGCTTCAAATGCTTCCCGCTCCGCAAGCCACGGGTCAAATAGAGTGCCTAGATGAGTGCGCCATTGGTGCACCATCTCTGCCAGAGTGTAACCGAACACGTCCCTTGCGGCATAGACATCTTGGTACACAATCAAAAAATCTTCCCGGGTGCCCCGCTCCTCAAGCAGGTAGAGGAAGAAGGATGCCGCCGTGTAATGATCCATAAGTTCTGCATAAGGCACACCCGCTTGCAGCGCACCCATAAAGTCATAGCTGTGGGAAAAGAGTTGATGGTGCATCCCATTTAGAGACAGAAACGCCGTCATGTGGAGGTGCTTTATAATCTCCTCTCGTGTGGGAGCTCTACTTTGAGATGGCGGTGCCCATACATCTATGGTCTCACCGCCTGGGAAGTACCGCTCCATCAAAAACTCGTCTGCAAATGCCATAAACTCTTCGGCACTGTCAAATCCACCCGCTTGGCGATAGGCCTCAATCATAGCCATCTGCCGAGCCATAGCCTCGATGGTCTCTTCTTCTATGGTAATATCACCCGCCTGCGCCATATCTACATCTAGCCGCGACAGCATGGGGAAGATAAACATATCAGCGAAGTCCCTTGTCCACCACGCATCACCCACGTCCATCATAAACAGGTATGTCAGCAGCACACACATGCCCTCTTCAAAGGCCAACTGCGAAAAGGTGTTCCACCAGTCGGAGTCCCAATTAAACAAAAACTCAGGCGGCACATCTGCAATGTTACTCCACTCCATGTGGGGTGCCAGATAGAGCAGGGCGTGTACAGCTTCATGGACATGTACCCAAGGTGCAAGGAAAGAACCCACCGGAGCCATTGTATCAATGGTACGCGTCCACCCGTAGTCAGCCCAGTATCGGCCACCGCCACTGCCGAATTCCGCAACAGGTGCATAGGGCGGGGCCTTTTGGACGGATATTAGCACATCATCGTGGTGGTACCCCAGCCAATCACCCACAAAGCGGATGGAGTCTTCGTCGGATTCAATATACGCCATGACCACATCGCGGGGCCAGCCACTTGCCGTATAGAAATACCAGCCGTATTGCGCTAAGGCATTGAAGTCTACGCTTATGATACCCCGGCCGGTAATTTCCATGGAATCGCCGAAGGTATATTGGAAAATAACGTCTTGGACACTAGGCTCACCGCCGGCAAAATCTGCCCAAAGCTCCGCTCTCATTCGCTCTGCCTCCCTGGCCTGTGCTGTACTCCACTGCTCCGCTTCGTACCAAGGCTCTACATCACGCCAATAATGCGAAATCAAACTATCCAGCTGATTGTTCTCGGACAGATGCCGCACGAAGGTATAGGCCACTGCCGCTGCATATGCAGCAAGTGTGTCTTCAATAAAACCGGGTATAAACCACTCATCTGTAAGCCCCGGCAGCCCACGTGAAGAAGCCTGTGCATACCATGACGCAGCATCCGCCGCAGTAAGGTCTTCGGATAAATATGCCTCTACTCCGGCCAAAAGCCAGGCCGGGATGCCATTTTGGTGGCTGAGGATATCTGTGTGTGAAACTAGATTTTCCATGCGCACCGGGTCTGTAGGAGGCGCGGCAGGCGGCGCGACAGACTGTGCCTGAGATGCCTGTACCTCTTGGGTATATCCATCCCCGTCCCCGCCCTCGAATGTAGCGTCATAGGAATCCATATTGCATCCTGCAAGCAATACCAGAAACCCCGCCAGCAACATTGTCGCCATTAATTTTTTCATTCTCTAAACTCCTCTTTCTTGATATTTACAAATGAATCATATCAAAGGGATGGTTAAGAGAAGGTTAAATTTTCATGCCGATGTTCTATTTTCGTAAGCGGCCAAACACACTTACAGGTATGCGGTGCTGTTTGCCTATGCTTGCAGACCCCCTAATACCAGCGTTTCCGAGGGACATGCAAATTATTTTCAAAATGACTACTGAAATAGTCTTGACAAGATGTGACTATCGTGATAGTATGTGTTAACTATTGCAATAGTCGCAAATTGGAGGTGCAGTCATGACAGTAAAAGTTTTTGATTCAGAATTAAAGGTTATGGAAGCCTTGTGGAAAGAGGGTGATTTAACAGCGGGACAGCTTGCCAAGATTTTGAAAGAGCAAATAGGCTGGAACCGCAATACAACATATACCGTCATTGGGAAACTTATCGACAAAGGCGCAATTGAGCGCTATGGCGAAAACTTCTCTTGTAAAGCGGTTATCACAAAAGAACAAGTACGGCAGTATGAAGCCAAAGAAATAGTCGGGAAGCTGTTTGACGGCTCGGCAGAGATGTTCCTATCCGCTTTTTTAAGCGGTAGTGAATTATCTGGTGACGAGATAGAGGGTCTAAAACAACTCGTCGAAAAGCTGAAAATAGGGGAGGGCCTATGAGTCTGGTGCAAATGAGCATATCGGCAGGATTACTTGTTATTGCCATTGTATTAATCAGAGCCGTGGCACTTAACAGGCTCCCAAAAACAACATTCCTTATACTATGGGGTGTGGCACTATTTCGCTTGCTTATCCCTGTGACAATTCCGGCGCGGTTCGGCTTGTATCCAGCGCTTAGGGAACTTTGGGACACTGTTCTGAGCGCAAATACTGTCCCATCCGTTTCTGAAAACACCCTAACCTGGTTCGTTATAAGCGAAACAGCAGCAGGGGTAGCCGTTCAAAACGGGGCGGAACAAGTAATTAGCATACCACCAGCTAATATTTTATGGCTTATAGGCATGGTGACGCTAATTATCTTCTTCGCAGTTTTGTACTTCAAAAGTCACAGACCGTTACGTTTTGCAACGCTCATCTGCGATGATGATTTTGTGAGCGAGTGGCTTGCAACGCATAGGATTATGCGTCCGCTTGCCATCGTACAGTCAGATAGAATTTTAACCCCGCTCGCCGCCGGCCTGATAAAGCCGCGGATTATCTTGCCAAAGTGCATGGACTTAAGTGATAGAGAGCTATTAAGCCACGTGCTAACACATGAGTATTACCATATCAAGCGTTTTGATGCGCTGTGGAAATTACTCTTGGTCCTTGCAGTATGTATACACTGGTTTAACCCACTAGTATGGGTAATGTTTGTACTGGCAAGCCGCGACTTGGAACTTACTTGTGACGAATTGGTTATACGGCATTTCGGAGCGGAAAAGAAAGCGGCCTATGCCTACTCTATAATAGGCATGGCTGAACAACGAAGCAAATTTGCTTCACTACTCTATAACGGCTTTAGCAAAAATGCGGCCGTAGAAAGGATTGAATCTATTATGAAAATGAAAAGAAAATCTATTATAAGTTTGTCAGTAGCTGTTGTTATGGTTACGGTGCTTGCAATTGGCACTTTGACAGCTTTTGCCACTACAACAGACGGGAGCGCAAATGAGCGTTTACAGCCTCAGCCGTTTCCAACCGAGGAGAGAAACTTCACTTTTGAAAACCCTGAAATGCTCGATGAGCTAATTGAGAAGTTCCTAGAAATGCCTTTACAAGAAGGTATGATCAGGCTTATACCCGGCAATCCCGAGGGAATGAGATCTTTTGAATCGCTGGAAGCCCTGAGCGAGTACCTGGGCGTAGATGTGGAATTCACATTTGCTCCCACAGAAGGAATGAGAGGTTTTGAATCACTTGAAGCCCTGCGTGAGTATTTAGATGGAGATGC
>WQRL01000147.1 GCA_009786775.1 Oscillospiraceae bacterium | reverse complement strand
AGAGTGGGTGGCAAGACGGGTACATCCGAAGACGTGGTTCAGCTCGCTCTTACATATGAAGGCGCGCGCGGAGATGTAACAGTTTCGTTTGTAGGGTTTGCCCCTGTAGAGGATCCTGAAATAGTAATTTTGGTAATACTTGAAGCACCGTGCCGCGCCACAGGGCTGTCGGCGACAGGTGGTGGCATGGCGGCTCCTGTTGTGGGAAGCATGCTTGCTGATATCCTCCCTATATCGCTAGGAATCACTCCTCAGTACACGGAAGAACAACTGCAAGACCTCAGTGTATACGTACCTAGAGTTGCAGAGCGCCCCTTGTTTGAGGCGACAAATGCCTTGAGAAACCTCAGGCTTGACCACGAGGTTATAGGTAGTGGGGAGAGGGTAATTGCACAGCTTCCGCAGCCGAACGCCCGGGTTTCTTCCGGCACTACAGTGCGTTTGTTTACAGACTCGGAAGTTCCTGACCATGAGGTGACAGTGCCCAGCCTATCAGGCATGACCTTTGAGGGAGCTCGCAGGACACTGGCTAACAGGGGGTTGTTTATTAGGACAACAGGTGTCCCGCCGTCAGCCGCCAGAGCGGAAGTTTCGGTACAGGCGGTTCCTGAGGGGCAGCAGGTGGCATATGGCTCAGTTATAGAAGTCACTTTGATTGACATGGCGATTGCAGATATGCTGCACTAAATATACAAAGCAAAGAGTAAGCACGGCGGGAGAAAATCAATGAAGTTAGGACAACTGCTTGAGAAAATTGAAGTTATAGACCAAAACACTGGTGTGGACATGGAGATTCACGGGGTTTCCTTCGACACGCGCAAACTAGAAGCCGGCAGCGTTTTTGTTGCGGTTTCAGGGTTTGAGTCCGATGGGCATGACTACATCCCTTTGGCTATGGAAAAAGGGGCGGCATGTGTTATCTGTGAGAAAAAGCCGGAAGCGGATGTGCCCTACGTGCTGGTAGAGGACTCCAGAAAAGCTCTCGCCATTTTATCTAGTGCATGGTTTGGCTATCCGGCAGAAAAGCTAATACTTGTCGGTGTCACAGGCACAAATGGCAAGACTACTGTTACAACTTTGCTAAAGTCAGTAATTGAGCAGTGTACAGGTTGCAAGGCAGGCCTGATGGGCACGAGCCTTAACATGATTGGGGAGGAAGAGATTCCGTCGAACCTGACGACTCCGGAATCTTATGATATTCAAGAGCTTCTTCAGAAAATGGTAGAAGCGGGCTGCAAATATGCCGTTATGGAGGTTTCCTCACACGCCCTTTCCCTAAGCCGTGTGCATGGCATGGAATACGAGGTGGGTGTGTTCACAAACCTCACCCCCGAGCATCTGGATTTTCACGGCAGCATGGAAAATTATGCCGAAGCGAAGGCTCAGCTTTTTGGGATTAGCAAAAATTCTGCAATTAACATTGATGACGAGTATGCGGATATAATGATAGAAAAGGCAAAAGGGCCTGTACTGAGCTATGCAGTAAATAACGACAGTGCGAATCTCGTAGGTAAAGATGTCAAGCTGTATGCAGGCAAAGTGGCGTTTTGCGCCCTGACAATCGGGCATTTAGTGAGAGTTGAACTGCATATCCCGGGGATGTTCTCAGTCTATAACGCCCTCGCTGTCATGGCGGCGGCACACCTTCTGGGCTTAAACCCTGAACAGGTGACGCAGGCGCTCAGTGACTGTAGCGGTGTGAAAGGCAGGGCGGAGGTCGTGCCTGTAGACGGGGACTTCACGGTGCTCATAGACTATGCCCACACCCCTGATGCCCTTGAGAAGATAGTGACAACTGTAAAGGGTTCGGCGACAGGCAGGGTGGTGACGCTATTCGGCTGTGGCGGTGACAGGGATAACAAAAAAAGACCTCTGATGGGAGGTATCGCGGCGGAATATTCAGACTTTGTGATTGTTACATCTGATAACCCCCGGACAGAGGACCCGGCAGAGATTATAAAAGAGATTCTTGCGGGGATGAAAAATACAAAGACTCCCTACAAAGTAATAGAGAACAGGCGTGAAGCTATACATTGGGCCGTTGAAAATGCACAGGCTGGAGATGTCATAATTCTCGCAGGCAAAGGTCACGAGACATACCAGATTCTCGGCAAAGAAAAAATTCACTTTGACGAACGGGAAGTGGTGGCAGAGTGCCTGAAAAAATAACTCCGGCGGGAAGTTAGAAGTTAGGGGAAAAGCCAATGGCTTTGCAAATAGTATTAGCGTTTTTAATTTCATTTTTAGTTACAATGCTTTTGGGAAGATTCCTCGTGCCCGCCTTAAAGCGGCTCAAAGCGGGTCAGACCATACGCGAAGATGGCCCGACTTGGCACAGCAACAAGCAGGGTACTCCCATAATGGGCGGGCTGATGTTTATTGTCGGAATAACCGCCGCATGCCTCACCGCCGGGATTGTAGCTATAAGAAACGGTGACCTCAGCCACTTGTTTATTTTGGCTTTTGCCCTAGTATTTTCTGCAATAGGATTTTTTGACGACTATGAAAAGCTCAGAAAGAAGCAAAACCTAGGGCTTAGGGCTTGGCATAAACTTCTTCTACAGGTAGTTGCCGCTTTGGGGTTCGTGCTTTTAATGAGGCAGGCAGGAAACCTTACACCTGAACTCTATGTGCCCTTTGTAAATGTGTTTATTGACATTCCGGCTCCGGTCTATTATGTTTTCGTGACATTTGTAGCTGTGGGGACTGTCAATTCCGTAAACATAACAGATGGTGTAGACGGGCTTGCAACAGGGGTCACGATTCCTGTGGCGGTATGGTTTGTTGTAGTGGCAGTTCTTTTGAGCTTTCAGGCTCTCGGGATTTTTGCAGCTGCACTGCTGGGGGGGCTTATCGCATTCTTGTTTTATAATTTCCACCCCGCCAAAGTTTTTATGGGCGACACAGGTTCGCTGTTTCTAGGAGGCGTTGTGTGTGCGATGGCATTTGTTGCAGATATGCCTCTTGTGCTGATACCCCTTGGGATTGTCTATTTTGTGGAAACCCTCTCAGATATAATTCAGGTGGTATATTTTAAGATTACTAAGGGCAAACGCGTGTTCAAAATGGCACCGATTCACCATCACTTTGAAATGCTTGGGTGGAGTGAATATAAGCTATTTACAGTATTTACAGCGGTTTCGGCAGTGTTTGCGGTAATTTCATTTTTGGGAATAATGGGCAAGCTGACAGCGTAAAGCCGAAACATCAGTTAGCAGCCTAATTGGAGAAAGTTATAGTATGGACAGATTTAGATTTAACAATCAAATAGAGCACTTTGGGGATATAAGCGCTGGTACA
Organism: Oscillospiraceae bacterium; assembly: GCA_009786775.1. Taxonomy (GTDB): domain Bacteria; phylum Bacillota; class Clostridia; order Oscillospirales; family Oscillospiraceae; genus WRMH01. The sequence continues at coordinate 2,306 of WQRL01000147.1, read as the reverse complement.
AAAGCGGAAGGTATGCCCAATTGGACGGAGCGGAAACTTGAAAAAGAATATGTAGAGCCTATTTCAAGCGGCCCTGGAGTTGACAAGCCGTTTCTACTGATAACTTTGCTGCTGCTGGCCATAGGTCTTATAATGGTGCTTTCTGCAAGTTTTGTTTCTGCCACATACATGACAGGTGAGCCTTTGAGGCTATTTAGAGATCAGTCGATTTTTGCATTGAGCGGAGTGCTGCTCATGGTGGGTATTTCCCGTTTTAGCGTGAGATTTATGAGCAGATGGATCATGCTTTTGCTCGTAGTTTCAATAGGTCTCCTGGTGGCTGTAGAGCTTTTCGGAACCAGGGTAAACGGAGCTACAAGATGGCTTGCCTTAGGCGGTGCAGACGGATTTCGCTTTCAGCCCTCAGAAATCGTCAAGGTCGCTGTAATATTGGCATTTGCTCAAATGGCTGTACGGTTCGGAAAAGCAAGGATGAAGACAATCAAGTACGGTGTGCTGCCCTTCGTCGCCATAACTGCGTTAATAGTTATACTTCTGGAGCGCCAGCCGCACATGTCGGCGGTTATCATAATAGGCCTTACTGCGGTAATAATGATGTTTGCCGGCGGTACGAGATTGAGATACTTCTTAATCCCTGCTGCTGCTTTGGCTTTGGTGCTTGCGGTTTTGTTTGTGCCCGGACTGCTGCCGGGGAGCGGCGGTGGAGAGGGCGCGGAAGGTGCAGAAGGTACGGCAGCATCATCCATCGACTTTAGCAGCATGGGGCACTGGGGCAGGCGCATTGAAAACTGGCTTGACCCTGACGCTGACCCGCTCGGCGGCGGATTTCAGACTCGCCAGTCACTAAATGCTGTAGGTTCCGGGGGGGTTTTAGGCCAAGGCCTAGGCCAGAGCAGGCAGAAATACATGTACCTGCCCGAAGAGCATAATGACTTTATTTTCGCTGTTATAGCAGAAGAGCTGGGCTTTGTCGGAGCCATGCTTATACTGAGCCTGTTCGCCTTGCTAATTATCAGAGGTTACTGGCTTGCAATGCACGCAAAAGATAGATTCAGTTCGCTCATTGTAATAGGGATAACCAGTTTGCTTGCCATACAGGTGTTCTTTAATGTGGCGGTTGTGACAGGGCTTATACCTGCCACGGGAATACCGTTGCCGCTATTTAGCTACGGCGGCACTGCGCTGTGGGTTCAGCTTGCTCAAATGGGCATTGTTTTAGCTATTTCGCGGGAAATACCTGTAGCGGTGCCTAAAGAACGTGGCGGACAGGAGCGGAAGGCATGAATTTCCTGATTGCCTGTGGAGGCACGGCGGGGCATATTAACCCTGCATTAGCGGTAGCTCAAGAACTCAAGGGGAGAATCCCCCAGTGCAGGGTGCTTTTTGTGGGTGCAGGAAAAGAGCTTGAAAAACGCCTAATACCTGCGTCGGGTTTTCATCTTGTGAATATCAAAATGAGCGGGCTCCGGCGCAGCATTTCCCCGAGAAATCTGCTCTATAATGCCAAAACAGTTAGAAACCTTACAACAGCGGGGATTAAGGCAGAGAATCTCATTAAAAGGTTTGCCCCTGATGCTGTTATTGGGACAGGGGGGTATATATGTTATCCTGTGCTCAAGAAGGCAGCTTCGTTGAAAATTCCAACAGTTATTCATGGCTCAGATGCTGTTGCGGGCTTGACGACCAAGATGGTCAGCGGGGTTGTGGACAGGGTTTTGGTTTCGTTTCCCGGCCTTGAAAAAGATTACAGGGTTCCGGAAAAGGTAGTTTTCACAGGTACCCCTATAAGGGCAGGTTTTAATATAGAGGCAGAGCAGGCGGCCAAAGCCGCTTCGGGAGCCGGTACTCCCCTCGTAGTTTCCTTCTGGGGTTCACTGGGTGCCGAGCGGATGAATACCGCAATGGCACAGGTAGTTAAGCTAAATACCGAAAACCGGCAGTTTGCCCATATACACGCCACGGGGAAAAACAGCCTAGAGTCAATGCAAGGCAAGCTCAAGCGCCTCGGCGTAGATGCGCTTTCACCGGATATAAGCATCAGGGAATACATAAATGACATGCAAGCCGTCATGGCAGAAGCGGATTTAGTTGTGTGCAGGGCCGGGGCATCTACGATTGCCGAGCTGACAGCTATGGGAAAGCCGGCCATTTTAGTTCCGTCGCCATATGTGACAAACAATCATCAGCAGGCCAATGCACAACAGCTTGAGAAAATCGGCGGGGCCGTGGTGATTCTTGAAAAAGACTGTACAGGCGGGAAGCTGTATGAAGAAATTACGAAACTTCTAAAAGACAAAGACAGGCTA
>WQRL01000146.1 GCA_009786775.1 Oscillospiraceae bacterium | reverse complement strand
ATAATCTCCGCTTATTATTCCGAAAATCATAACAACGACCACGGCGTTTGAGGCGATATGTGAAAACAGCCTGTCTGTGGATGCGGAGATAATTAACATGAGGACATTTCGGTTATGCCTCAAAATGTCGATGCAATCCCTAAATTTGACTTTGTGCTGGGCATCCTGCTCCAGCAAGCCGTAATACTCCGGGCGGTCCTTTGAGCTAATGCCGATGACAGCCAAGATAGTGCAGATGATAGAGGCGGCTGCTACTATTGCGAAAAAATGCCGGAACATCTCAGCGTTGAAGCCCCCGTGCAAGGGGACAAGGAAATTGCTGACAACCAGAGCCGTGCCTGCAAACAAAAGGACGCTGAAAACAGTTGAAAAAGCTGCAAAAACCGGGCGCTGCTTTTGATCTTTGGTTAGTACGGCCTGGGCGGCACGGGTCACATTTGACTGTAGAGTAAATCCTATATCGTAAATTATAAAACAGACAACTATAAGCGGCAGCACAAAGGCGGCCGGTGCGTGGCTTGTGGCATAGAGAAGGGCGAGGTTGAGAGCCAGAACAATATTTCCAAGCACCATGAAAGGCCTGAATTTGCCAAACCTTCCGCTGGTCTTGTCCATGATGAAGCCTATAATAGGGTCTGTAATGCCGTCAAAAATATTCAAAGCCGCAAGCAAAAAAGAAGCGATTGCAACTGTGAGGCCTAGGACTCCCTGCAAATAAAAGGCCATATATGTCATCATCATCCAATAAAAATTTACAGCGACATCATTGAGCGAGAAAAACCCTATTTGCCAAACTTTGGCGCGGTGGGTTACGGCAAGTTTTTCAACCATTAGAAAATACCTCCAAGTATAGTGCGTGGGGTAACAATAATTACTATACATATCATAGTTTCCGGTTTTGCGCAAGCCCGCTTCATAGGAAAAAGACTGCCTAGATAGACAGTCTTTTTCCTATGGAGCGGGCGAAGGGGCTCGAACCCTCTACCTCCACCTTGGCAAGGTGGCGCTCTACCAGATGAGCTACGCCCGCACTATTAAATTAACGCTATGCACAGATGTTGCATTATCAACCTGCTGCGCCTGCACATGCGTGACCCGCACATGTGTAAAAAGTATAATAGCATATTATAAAAATTTGTCAATACGAATTTTTGAATTTTTGCACACCCGGTAATGTACAAAACCTCCAAAATGATATATAATGAAGAGAATAACCTGAAAGGATGTGAGTATATTGTCAAAGGGCATGGTAATAGGCGCGTCTTTGGGCAACTGTGTACATGTTGCAGGCGCTGCACATTTTTTGGCATTGGCTGAGGATGAGGGATATGAAACATTATTTCTCGGGCCGGCGGTGAGTGTCGATTCGGTACTTGAGAGCATTGAACAAAATAAACCGGTAATGATAACACTGGGCTACAGGCTAACCCCTGAAAACGGAGTTACAATAGTCCGCGAACTCATTGAAAAAAGCACTAAGCTAACACACAAGCCGGTCTGGATATTTGGCGGCACACTGCCTGTGGCTGAGAAAATCCGCGAGCTCAACTTCTTCGATGTCATTTTCGACGGTACGGATGATATTGACGACAGTATTACATTCCTTAGAACAGGGCAACTGCCTGACAAGAGCTCGGCGGAGTTGTTTGCCGGCGACCTCACAGGCAGGCTTGCACAGAAGCAGCCGTATCCGCTTCTGCGCCACCACTTTGGGCTGCCGTCATTTGAAGAAACCCGAGAAGGGATTGCAGAGATAGCAGAGTCCCGTGTGCTGGATGTAATCTCCCTAGGCATTGACCAGAATACCCAGCAGTATTTCTTCAAACCGGAAGACCGCAGGCCTGAAATGGACGGGGCGGGAGGCGTGCCGGTCTATGACGCTGAGGGCTTTATGGAGCTAAAAGAGGCTTCCCAATGCGGCAACTTCCCTCTGATGCGCTGCTACAGTGGCACGGCAGATGTCATCCCGTTGGCGCAGGTGCTCAATGAAACTATTGCAAACGCATGGTGCGCAGTGCCTTTATGCTGGTATAATGAGCTCGATGGCAGGGGTGATAGGCCCATTAAGACATCCATGGAAGAGGCTCAGGCACTCATAGCATTTCATGGCAAGCTGGGCATACCTGTTGAGTTAAACGAACCCCATCACTGGGGGCTGAGGGATGCACACGACACTATTTCAGTTGCCGCGTCCTATATAAGTGCGTATAACGCCAAGAAATATGGTGTTAAGGACTATATTTCCCAGTACATGTTCAATGTCCCCAACTCCCTGAGCTTTTCGATGGACTTGGCCAAGGCCCTGGCTCAAATTGAACTCTCGGAATCACTGGCGGACAAAGATTTTAGAGTATACAGGCAGACCCGTGCAGGCCTTCCGTTTTTGAGCGGAGATGAGAATATAGCCAAGGGTCAGCTCGCGGCATCCACAGCCCTGCAAATGAATGTCAGGCCTCACATTATCCACGTCGTGGGATATAGCGAAGCCCTTCATGCTGCGACTCCTGAGGTAATAATTGAGAGCTGCAAAATAGTCCGCGGTGTGGTGCGCTCGACACTGTCGGGCAATGCAGAAGCCCTGCACGAAGCCAAAATCAGGGAGCGCAGGGATGAGCTTTTGAGCGAAACTAAATATCTTCTAAATTTCATCAGGGATGAGTACGCCGACGCTTCAGATGATCCCCTTGGCGATGCTGCGGTGCTCTCAGACTGTATAAAAAGAGGCATCCTTGATGCCCCGCAAATAGTCAAAACAGGCGATTTCAAAGGCACCCTCGAAACGAGAGTTAAAAACGGACAGTGCCTAGCCTGGGATACTAAAAACAGCCGGCCGATGGATGAGCGCACCAGGCTTGAAAAGCTGACAGGAAAAGCCATCAAAGTAGCACTTTAGGGAAAGGGAGCTTCACATGAGAAAAAAGATTGCAGTAATCAGTTCCGGCAACGGCGGGCAGTCGATGGCGGCCTATTTTAAGTATTTGGGTTATGAAACCGCCCTGTACGCCAGAGAGGCCGAGCGCGTTGATATGTTTCCCGACAATAAATTTGTAATCAGCGGCGAAGTACAGGCCGAAGTGGATGTAGACCTCATTAGCGCAGACATGGGCGAGGTCGTCGAGGGAGCATACCTCATAATGGTCACTACTCCCGCGCAGTACCACCCTATAGTATCTAGGGCGATGGCTCCGCATCTTGCTGACGGTCAGGCTGTCGTACTAAACCCCGGCCGCACGTTTGGCACTCTGGCGTTTTCCAAAGTGCTGTCAGAATGTGGCTGCAAGGCGGACATCATGCTGGGTGAAACAGACACATTTGCGTTCACATGCCGCTGCCCCGAGCTGCGCAAGCCCGAGATTTACAAAATAAAGGACAGTGTGCGCATCGCCGCCCACGACAATGTATACGCCGAGCGCTTGCTGGATATAATGCGTGAGATTTTCCCTATGTTCAGCCTAGCCGAGAGCATTCTGTACACAGGCTTTTCAAACATTGGGATGATATTCCACCCTATGCCAATTTTGATGAATATTACCAGAGTTGAGGCCAAGGAGGATTTCAAGTTCTACATGCAGGGGATTTCCCCACTTGTTGCTGGGCTTCTGGAAAAAATGGACGTGGAGAGGGTCAGTGTTGCCAAAGCCTATGGTGTTTCGATTCCTACAGCCCGCCAGTGGCTGGCCGAGGCCTATGGTTCACGCGGCAACTCGCTTTTTGAGCAAATTCAAAACACAGATGCCTACAAGACGGTTCTTGCACCTACAGATATCGACACGAGGTACATATTTGAGGACATTATAACGGGCTGCGTGCCCACAAGCTGCGCGGGCAAGGCGGCAGGGGTTCAGACGGAGGTTTTGGACACCTTAATCAAGTGGGCTTCCATACTCTACGGCAGGGACTTTCGCGCCGAAGGCCGCAACGAAACACTTGTGGATTTTGAGAAGTTTTTATAAAGTTTTGTCATTTACTAAGTCCGCCTCTGAGAGCTTCTCAGGGGCGGACTTTGTCCTGCGGGGACTCCCGGCCTAGCGCTCAGAGGCGAAGGCATTGCGGGTGCGGACTCGTTTTTAATCATATCCTAGCCAGGGGATGTCTATGTAGCCGTCTACAAGATATCCTTCTAGTACGAAAAACAGCACTAAAAACAATGCTAAGAGCAACACAAACACAGACACGATTGTACCCAGCACGAGGCGGAGCGCCCGCTTGTTGTTGTATGTATTTGGAACGTACCGCTTAGCCAAAATTTACTCTCTTTCACGGTCGAGGGCGTTTAGCTTCTCGACACGCCTGCTGTGTCTGCCGCCTTCAAAATCGGTGCTGAAGAATACGTCTATAATGCCCAGCGCCTCAGTTTCGCTTGTGACGCGGGCTCCTAGGCAAAGGACATTTGCGTCATTATGGGCGCGGGTCATTTCAGCCATGAAGTTGTTAGTGCAAAGCCCGGCTCTTATGCCGGGTATTTTGTTGGCGGCAATAGACATGCCTATGCCGGTGCCGCAGATGAGCAAGCCTACACTACAAGTGCCGCTTGCTATTGCGTGGCAGGCAGGCAGTGCAAAGTCGGAGTAGTCGCAGCTCTCCGCCGAATAAGTCCCAAAATCTTCATACTTAAGGCCGCGCTCATCAAGAAAATGCTTTGCAGCCTGCATAAGTTCGTAACCGCCGTGGTCACATGCTAAAGCAATCAAATTATTCACCCCTTATATCAGATAATATAACAGGTTGAAAGGAAAAAGTCCAATCGAGCAAGTATAGCAATTGTTGTTCATCTATTTGCGACAATTTACGCTATATAAATATAATGCGATTTGTGCAATACTGACATATAATTTTGAGAATATATTAAAAACACATCATTGGTGCAGAAATAGTGCATAAAAATGGTTATGCTTGATGATGATGAAACATGGGAATTGGGAGCGTTTATAGGATTGAGGGGTGATGCGCACAAATATATCCGATGGCACAGGTTAACCGCATTCCTGAAAAATGCGGCTGAAAAAGAGGAACCACAACCTCAGAATAAAAGAGGCAAATTTTTTATTTTGGAGGATTAATAATGACACGATTCAAATTTAGGCGTCTTTTTGCAGTTGTTTTGGCATTGTCTATGCTGCTTGGTAGTGTTGCGCTTCCAACGGCGGCGTTCTATGACAACAGAGCGGTGGAAACTGTTGATGCAGCTGCTGTTTATGCAACAGATGCCGATGGAGGGGGCACATTGGAGCTTGATTACGTAGGCATCGCAGATGTCTATGAAATTGAAGAAGCTATTATCGCCCTCGCTGGTAGCACTATTTCGCTTGCCGGCAGGGGCGATGCACGTTTTAGTGCAGACGGCGACCCCCGTCCGGGTGGAGCTGCGGCATTTCAGCAATACCCGGCCTGTGCGACAGTGGGACAGTTTGCAGGTGGGTCTTGGATTCGTTATGAGGATATAGACTTATCTGACGGCCTAGGTTCATTTCGTATCCGTTACTTGGGTGGTGGCTCCGGGAGTTTCGATGTCCGGATAGGCGACCCGGGCAACAGGCTTGAAGGTGCGGCGGCTATTGATGCCACAACTTTGGTGGGCAGTGTCAGCCGCGGCGCAGGCGGCGGGCTGCCATGGAG
>WQRL01000145.1 GCA_009786775.1 Oscillospiraceae bacterium | reverse complement strand
CCGCCGACCGTAACTCCGCTGACGCTCATGTTAAATCCCGCCACAGCACTATTGCGCTCGTCAATGCGGTAGGTTCTGCCCGCAGTGACATTTTCAATCAGCACACCCCCCGCGCCTGTCACTGAGGCTAGGTCAAATGTCATCTCTGAATTGTCAGGGAAGATGAGCACAATTTCAAAGTCCTGCGGATACTCCGCCAGCAGCAGACCGTGGAAAACCTTGCTGACCCTGATTGCCGGAGCTTCCAAAACCACCGGGGGATTTTCCGTGTACGAAAGTGTAACATTTAATGTTTCATCATCCCTGTAGTTTAGGCTGATTCCATCCCACCTTTGACTCGGAGTTACCAGCGTGAAGCCCGCGGCTTCCCCGCCCTTTTGCTCAATCTCGTAAACTCCCGGCGGCAGGCCTTCAAGCACCGCAGAATTTCCGCTAAAGTCATATGGGAAGAATATTGTATTTCTGTAAATTTCATCACCGGAAACAGAATCCCTGCCCACTACTACAAACGAAATCTTCTCTGCGAGGGATTGCACCTGCGGCGGGTCAAATGCTACATTTATTGTAAGCCTTGGGCGGGGCAGCAGGTTGTAGAAGTTGTCAATAACAACCATGTTTACCGTGTCAATGTCACCTGATAAAATTGTTACTTGAAGCGAACCTGGTGTCGCCACCTCAAACCCTAATCCCGGGGGCAGCTCATACCCTACCTCTGTGATTGTAAATGTACCTTCAATAAGTTCCTCTGCCGGAATAAATATACCTGCATCTACGTCGGTGTAACCCAGTACGGCACGGGGCATCCCCCAAAACTCGCGCTCCACCCCGTCCGGAGTTTCAATTATCACACCGAAGTCAGGGAAATTAGCTTCGTTTATCTGACTTGAGTCTAACCCGTGAAAGGCTTTTCTTACCCAAAGGCCGTCACCAGGGCTAATAAGAGGCGGACCGTAAGCGTGGTGTAGGTTTATATCTACATGCTCACCTGCCTCAAGCGTACCCACAACATACTGATCAACAGTTGATGTATACCCCGCTACATACCCCCCGCTTACATGAATTATATAGTCCCCCAGAGGCAAGTTTGTTAAGTTCAGCCTTCCTTCATCGGCAAAGTCGTCGGGAAATATTGCCGACATCCTATAAATTTCATCATGGGTAGTGCTATCCGTGCCTATAATAACTATGGACAGCGATGATATAAGCTCTTCAATCCCCGCTGGTGAAAAGGTGTTTGTTATGCTCATGCTCGCCTGTGCGGAGTACCTGTTTATAACATTTGCTGTAAACACTCTGGGCACAATTGGGTCACTGCCGTAGCTAAGTGTGATGATTGCCGGCGAAAGAGGTGTCTTTAAGTGACCGTAAATTGCTCCGCCGTCCTCGGTTATTACATATGTGCCAACAGGCATGTCTGTAAGCGTCAATGTGCCGCCTACAAATTCAGAAAACGGGAACACCTGGTTAAACACAGTCTGGCCGCCGCTGCCGGTGCCTCTAATTTCAAACGTCAAGTTCGGCAGCATGGCTGCAAGGCGCGAATCTGTGGATGGCACAACTTCGCCGTCAATTATAAATGTCTTAGTAACCTGCAAGGTGGGGTTTGGGGGCGGTTCAGGCAGCACCAGCAAACGCCCATTATTGCCCAGGCCTTGAACTTGAACTTCCTCGCCTGTGACTGTGTCTGTAAAGCTCCTTTGCCTCCAGTGCCCAGAACTTGTGCCAGAGAGGCTGGGCAGCGGGTTTTTGGGCTCAATTGTGGTGTCAATCATCTGCAAATAATACGGATTATCTATGCTGGGCTGAAAGAACGCCACAGTTGTGTTTGCAAGGTCGGCAGCCGAAGTTCTGCCGTCAAGGCCGCGCCAGCGGTTAGTGTAGAAGAAATAACCTCCGCCCGGAGCCTGATTTACGCTCCTGTACAGGTCTGTGATATTTAGCAGGCTGAAATTATCCTGCAATCCAACGGTATAGATAAAGCGGATTGGAACACCCTCAGCTATAATCGCACGGTTTGTCCGGGCGTCAAACGCCACAGAGCGCATCGGAATAAGTGCCGCAGGGATGTACCAGCGCACTATTTGATCCCCTGCGTTGAGCCGGCTTACGAGATATTGCCCATAACTAAAAATATTCTGAAAATCCCCCGGCTGAAGGGCCGTGATTACTTGAAAAATCACATTCATCATGTCGGTTTCGCCGCCTGTCAATGTGTTGACGCCGCTTCCTGTCACAACATACATGTCCACCCTCGCAACAGCCCCGGAGGGCCAGGGCGCAGGGGTGCCTGCGGCAGTGAAGTAGCTTCCTAAAAAGTTTCTATCCGTATCTGCAAAGTATGATACTTTGTTGCTAAACACCGTTTCGCTTGTGGCGAAGAGGTTGCCTGCCGCTATGTTTGAGGCAATTAAGGCATTTACCTCTTCGACAGTTGGTATACCATCTTGATATTCGATAAAGTTTGTTATAAATGTGTTCCTGGTTTCGCCGGGCACTTGAATTTGGCTTGCAAATACATAGCCTGTAAAATGCTCGTTGTTGTTCCACAGCCCCTTGAATTCCCTAAACTGCATGTACTCACCAAGCACATCCGAGAACACCAGGTATCCGCCGAACTCCGGCGCCCCTCCGCCAGTCATGGATGGGTAACTGCCCTGAGAAACTATTTGCGAGGTTATATCATCAAAGGCTTGGATTAATTCGTCGGCGTTTAAGGCCGTGAAGCTGGCATTTACATAGTTTGCAGCCCTAACTACAGGTGCGGAGTTAGTAGCTGTCCTCATTGTGCGGGTAGAACCTGAGCCTTGGTTTAGCGCCGGAAATGAAATTGGCTGGCCTGAGGTAAAGCTATTTAGCAGACTTAGCATGTTGTAGTCTACGCTGTTATAGACTTGGCTTACCAAGGACGCATTGGTGTATCCCGCGGCAGTCAGCCCAAACGGGTTTAACAAGGCTCGGGAGTAAATGGTATCAACGCCGAAACCTATAGTATAAAAACCCACAGCCCTTGAGGCATCCGTCCCGAAGTACCTAGCTTGAATCTGCTGCTTCACATAGGATGCAGTCAGGACATTTAACAAACTAAGGGACATGTCCGCAGCGGAGCCGTTGCCTATATCGTAAGAGAAAGTAGTATTGTTTGAAAGCGAGTTTAGGCCTGCATTGCGGTAATCCACCCAGCCATATGTGGCATCTCCGTCAGTCATAAGGATTATGTTCGGCCGGCGTGTGATGGTGCGGGTACCATCTGTAACCGCAACTTCTACAGTTGTGTCCGTGTTTTGCATCAAAATATCCCCGCCGCCCCGGATGCCAAGCTGAGTCGGCGTGCCTCCTTCGACTTTGAAGGTGCGGTATTGGGTAGGGATGGCAGAGTTTACAGTGACAGTGCTTGAACTAACCGTGAAAAAACGCCCATTCGCCGGCGGGGTGTAGTGAGCCAACTCAAGGATGGTCTGTAGCCTTGCATAATTTTTGTTATTTACGGTTTGCCCGCCGAAAATCACAACTGAAACCCTGTTTTGACCGTCGGCCTCCATAAGGTTTGTTATGGCTTGGTTTAGAACATCAATGAGCACAGCTATCCTTGTACGCCCATCTCCCGGCACAGTGTTGGAAACCATACTGCCTGAAACGTCTATTACAAATACAGTATCCGTGGGCTCAACAATGATATCTTGAACCTGGAAGGACTGGCTTAGCGCAGATAGGGTTATCAAAAAATCATCATCATTTGATGCACTTACAATATCAACAACGCCTCCGGCCATGTCAAATATATTTGCACTGCCCACGTTAACAGACTTGTTAGTCCATATGCGCCCATCCTCTGCTCCCACACCGTTTATTATGGCATTGCTAAATGAGGGAATCGAAGTATCCCTGTCTGTAACTAGGGAGCCTGGCACAATATTTCCGTACACCAGTTCTGAAAACGCCTCCATCAGACCCATAGGCACAAAACATGCACAATTTATGCAATACTCGCAGAGCTCACAACACCCACTGCCTGTAAGCCCATTAGGGGTCGCAGCTTCCTGCTCTGGTGAGTCCGCTGCGCTGCAAGAGCAGATTAAAGGGGCATCACCAGATGCCTCAGGCTCCTCTGCCTCAAATGCTGCAACAAAAAACGAACTTAACATGAGCATGCTTAAAAGCATGCAGATTACCCTCATACATGCCTTACTTCTAAACATTTTACCTCGCATAGTGTTACCTCCCCAAGTAATTTACCGCTGTTAAAATACCATAATTTTCTCAAAATTATTTTTCTTGTTCACAATAATTTAACATATGATATCACACAAATAATGGGCGGTCAATAAAAATGTTCACAGTTTGTCTTTATTTTGTTTTCATTTAGTTCTTGAATGGTTGCTGCCCCTGGGTAGCCGAACCGGGGCTGTGGCCTTGGATTTTTGAGGGAATTCCAGCTACTGTCACTAAAACTGACCGAAGGGAGTACAGGGCACAAAGCCCCTGTCCGGCGGATGGCTTATAGAGGGGCAGTAACCTTGAGTGGGGATAAAAAACCTGGCAAACCCTGCAACGGCGTTGCAGGGTTTGCCAGGTTTTTTATAAGCGTTTAAGCATTTAAGCTGTCTTTTACTTACCTTTTTTCGTTGCTACAACAAGTTTGTAAGCACATGCTGCCAGAGCCGCACCAACAAATGGGCCGACTATGAATACCCACAGATCTGTAAGGGCTTGGCCGCCTGCAAATATTGCAGGGCCAATGCTTCGGGCCGGATTTACTGAGGTGCCTGTGAGCGGAATGCCGACTATGTGTACAAATACCAGAGTCAGGCCTATTACAATACCCGCCACATTACCTTTGGACGAATCCGCTGTAACGCCGAGGATTGTCAGAACAAAAATGAAGGTCAGAACAATTTCTACAACCAAGCCGCCGCCAATGCCACCTGCATTAGCTACTGCGTTTGAGCCTAGGCCGCCGGTCAAATCGACGCCTGCCATGGATGACACCGCAAAAAGCAATGCCGCACCTGCTATGGCACCGAGCACCTGAGCTATGATGTAGCAGACGAAATCCTTGACGCCTATACGTTTGTCAAGAAGCGCACCGAGGGAAACAGCGGGGTTTATGTGACAGCCTGACACACTGCCGATTACATATGCCATGGCCACTATGGACAGGCCGAACGCGAAGGCGACAGCCAAGTGGCCCCCCGCCGCATCAGCTCCCAAGAAAACCGCGCTGCCGCAGCCCATAAACACAAGAACCGCCGTGCCGATAAATTCCGCACTAAACTTTTTACCAATACTCGCCAAAATTAACAACCTCCTAAAAATTTTCTCTAGGAATAATATCATAAATCAAGATAAATGACAATATACAAGCTGCCTTGAAATTTCTATATAAAAACATAAGATTTGCCTTGTCCCGTCCAGCCTAGCGAGTGGCAGTCAGTGAGCGAATGGCGGAGCGCATTAGTGATAGCAGGCGAAATTTCAGAAAAAGGCGAGCGTGTTTGAGCGCAGCGAGTTCGCGAGCCTCTGAAATGAGCCGTGCTATCGCTTATGCGCGTAGACCTCGCTCACTGACTGCCACTCGCTAGGCTGGACGGGGCAAATACCGGCGAGATAAAATTCCCCCGCCGCGTT
>WQRL01000144.1 GCA_009786775.1 Oscillospiraceae bacterium | reverse complement strand
ACACTCATCATATTCATGCTCACAAGATTCTCTTTCATCCCCTGCATAATATACATCATCGGGTTCATCATTATATTCAGCTTCTTCCATGTGAGAATGTGCTAAATCGAAATTGTACCAAGCCTGATTGATGGCATCGTGTACACCATCAATAGATGCTTCTATGGCAAGCAGAGTTTCAAGAACCTCTTCACGGGCTTGCTCCTGAGCTTGAAGCCTTCTTTGCATTGAACGGGCGCGCCCGAGTTCTGCCTCAAGCTCCCCGCCAAGACTCTCCGTACTCCCCGCCTGAGCATAAATTCCAAAGCCCTGGCTTTCCGAAGCAGCTCTGCCACGCTGAACCCTGTCCTCTTCATTGCGCACCCGGCGGCCGCTTTCATGTCCGGCCTCACGGGCTGCTACGAGATCCGCATCTATACTGAGCAACTGCTCATTAACCACAGCCCATTGCCCCTGGAGCGAAGCTAGCTGAATCTCTAAAACCTCAATCCCTTCAGGACCAAAAAACTCATTCTCCATTGCCTCCAGTTCAGTCCGGGTCAAGCTCGCCACACCGGATATACCGGAGGCTCCACCAGCATCCAGTTCAGCAAATGCAACCATGGGTATGCCTACAAGAACCACCAGCACTAAGAGTACCGCACAGCTTCTTGACAATAAATTCTTCATAATCTCATCTCCCTGCTTCAAATGTTAACTATCCAGCCAGCACACGTTAAATGTATGTTAATCTGGCATTAAAACTTATTAAGCGAAATAATATACCAAACTTATCGGATTTGTCAAGGTTAATTTGAGTAATATTATGACGAAATTTATCATTTTCATCAGAAAACCGCATTTTTCAAAACAAAATTGCGGTTTTTGACACCAACCTTGACCCGCCTAAAAATCAGACAGTTCAAAGGTTTGCGCTATGTCTAATACAAATAGATTTTTCAGCCGGCAGCCTATATATGAACAAACCAATAATTTCTACAATACCCCCTGCCATGCCTCCCGCTTCAGACCCTAAATGCCCAATTAAAAGTTTCAAAACATACACCTAAATTATCTCTTTTTATACACACCTCCCACGGCACCAAAACGATAAACTTCTCACTTAATGCACCCACCCTTTATCTCCTTTTTCACACATAACGCATACCACATAGCACCCCACAAAAAATCAAAAAGACACAACCCAACCGCCAAACTAAAAGCTCCTAACCCCATCCCGCGCACCACACAAAATCCAAAAAATCACAACCCAAGAACCGGTCTCAGCAGTCCCTATCACCACTCCCGCACACATCACAAAATCAGCAATCCATCACAGAGCAAGGCAATCCTCACCGCCAATCCCCACTCCCGCACGGCCAGGCAAACCACTTTACTACGAGATAAAAAGCACATTAATATAAGGAGAAATTACACCCAAAATTCGTACCAAATACACCCTAATTAACCTCAAAAGTATTAACCCACTATTTCAAGAGCATTAAATCTTCCACAGAGGTAAAAATGCTCTAAAAACAGCATTTTAAGCATTTTCATACTTTTATAAAAGAATCATAACGCATTCATCCAGCAATCATTCTCCCATACCGAACCAATTCTCAGCTCACACGCAAAAAAAGAGAAGCCCTCCTAGCTTCTCACCCATTTTTTATGATTTTTAACGCCCGTTTCTAGCGAAGTTACGCCTCTAATATGACCTCAGGTAGAAACGGCCTCCCCATTCGCCTTCAAATCCCCGATGCCTTTTCCTCTTATAAAAGAACTAATCCGCCACAAACCGCACAAATCTTCACAATCCACCCAACGGCCGACCGTCGCCCGGCCGTTGCCCGGCCGTTCCATGACCACCTCCAAGACTTCCCTCAAGACTTCCCCTAAGCCAGCCTCCAAATCTCCCTTGTCGTATCGTCTATAAGAAAGCGCCCATTGTCAGTTATTACTTGCCACGCCGGCTCCAGAAGACCCTCACCGAAGGTACCGGCTACACGGTGTAGAAATCCGGCCTGTATCTCGAAAATCTCATAACAAGAAATATCCGGCCTATCATAATCCCTGACAGCCGACAGAAATGCCAGCAATGCCGAACTGACCTGTGATATATAACTTGACTCATAGGCCTGCTCAACTCCTGCCACATACCTGCCGTTTACATATCTCAAACTTCCATAAATGAAAATAAACTCTACAAAGCTGTTGAAAACCCGTGAACCATCATATGCCACGACGGCCAGTGCGCGCTCTACGGAATCACCCTCGTGAACACTTATCACCAAATCCATAGCCTCAATCTGCATCTCACTTAGCAGCAAACTCACCGCCCCAAAAGTATCACCGCCATTACTCACAGCACCATCAAGCAAAGAAACGCTAAACACCCCGCCGCTGTAAAATTCAGCCCTGCCCATTTGAGGATTTTCATAAACATAGATTATCCCCCGGTCTGTCACAATAGCCTCACCCAGCAGCGCATGGGCAATAATCTCCTCCACCTCAGGCACCCTAGTAGTCCTCATAGTCCTTAGCATACCATCTGAAACAACTGCGATATCATCGGGATTTATTGAAACACCCCCGGCGCTCAAAATGGCACTGATGTTCTCAACTGCCTCCCTTTGTACCCTGCTATCCTCGGCGGCATCATCTATAATTACATACAGAAACAGAAGGTTAACCAGCAACAGAGCTGCAAGCGCAATATTTCTAATTTTCGACCCGCTCATCTACCCCAGCTCCTATCTGTCAAACCAGATCTCAACCCAAGAAGGGATGAGAAGTTCCGGCCCCGTATCTGAATAACTCAGGACAAATTCCCCGCCGGCAGCAGCGAAAGCATGCCGTTGCTCAAGCAGCCTCATATACTCGCCCGAGTATGTAAACTGGCGGAAATTCAGCACAGCATCGGTCAAAACCCCATCAGTAAATGACACAACCGCAGCTGCCCCATCCTCATGCAAATACACCCTGCCGCCCGCCGCATAGTAGCCGAAAGAAATACGGTAAACACCTTGCTCATATTCAATATAATCAAACATAACCTCGGCATCGCCGCTCTTATTCCCTATCGACCTCTCCACAACCGCGCGGGCCTGCTCAATCATCTCACTCTCACTAAGCCGCCCGGATGCGCCATCTTCCTGCTGCAAAACTTCCGTCCGCCTATACACAGTCATACCATCGGGATGCACCCTTACATTAAAAGTCATCCCAAGGCAAATAAGGACATCGCCGCTAAAATACGTCGGCGGCAGCTCATGCAAATGTCCAAACACCATGAGCACATTTTCAAGAATTTCCTCTTGGGTTGCAGGCGAGGCACTCCTAATTACCGGGTAGTACACGTTCGGCAAAATCAGCATATATGGAGCACTTTCAAAATCACGAAGATCCGCTTCAAAGGCAAACAGCGCACCATTTGGCAAAAACGAATCCAGCTCATGAATCTGCCCTGCCGCAATAGCAATATCAGCGCCAAAGAACAGCCCGCCCTCATGTGCCTTATAATAAATCCTGCCCCCATCCCCGCCGGATGTGACAAGTATGTGCCTAACATGGACATCCTCCGCCGCCTCCGGCAGCCTTGAACCAAACCAGCTATGCAGCGTAGAGAGCCTAACTGGCATCATATATTCAAAAAACACTCCGGGCTCCGAGAGTGCTTCACGCCAGTGCCCAGAAGTTACTTCAAACGGCACCGAAGATGACGCAAGGGCTTCTGCCAGAAGACTTCCCGCCCTCTCATACACTGCATTCCGCAGATCCGTGTCATGCCTTACTCCAAAGCGCCCGCCACCATCATGTGTTATAACAATGTTAATAGGCCTGGCAGCCTCCACAATAGGCGCAACAAACGGCTCCGGCAGCTCTTCAGTACCCCTGACAATCTGCCAGACCTCGCCAATCACAGGAAAAGCGGTGAAGACACCACTGAACAACCCCGTCCGCCATGCTAAAAAAACAGCATTTAGAGCCAGCAGCAGAATTAACACAGTCTTGGTTAGTTCAATGATCCTTCGCCTCTTTGTCAATTTTCCTCAGCACCACCTTCAAAAGGAAGTTTCACAGTCACCGATGTACCGATACCCGGCGTACTTTCAACCGTAATATCGCCACCATGCCTTGTTATGATTTCCTTAGCAATGGACAAACCCAAACCGGTACCGCCGGACTCCCTGGAACGGGCCTTATCCACCCGGTAGAACCTATCAAATACCCTCGGCAAATCCTCCTCAGGTATCCCCACGCCGGTATCCTCAATTTTTACCCACACATCACCGCCGGAAGTACCGCTATAAATTGCGATAGTCCCGCCATCGGGAGTATATTTGAGAGCATTGGCAATTATATTCATAAGCACCTGCTCAATTTTTGCGCGGTCGCCCCTTATGCTAGGCAGCTTCCATTCAAGCTCAAGATTTAATACATGGCTGCGCTTTCTCGCCTCAAGGGCAATAGCAGCATACACATCCCGGACAGCCTGCTCAATGGAAAATTCTTCCAAAGCAAGAACGCTTGCCCCGGAGTCATAACGCGAAAGTTCCAGCAGATCTTGGACTATTTTTGTCATCCTGTCACACTGGCTAATTATAATCCCCAAAAACTCTTCCTGCATATCAGCGGGAATATCCTTATCATCGGAAATTGTTTCCGCATACGACCTTATATTAGTAAGCGGCGTCCGCAACTCGTGGGAAACATTTGCCACAAACTCGCGGCGCAGCGACTCAACCCTTTGCAGCTCCGCCAGCATCGTTTCAATCTGCGATGCCATGTCGTTAAATGTTTTAGCCAAAACACCAACTTCGTCGGCAGATTCCACCCTTATTTTTCTGGAAAAATCCCCGTCAGCCATCGCCTCAGCAGCCTTGGTCATGCCCTGAATCGGCGAAATTAGAGCCTTGGAAATAATAAGGCTTATTATTACAGAAATAGCAAAACCAATAAGCACAGCCCTGAGGATAACCGTAAAAATCTCAGCATTTAGGCTCTGGACAGTCTGCTTATTGTCTATTATATGCACTATGTAATTTGCATCACCATCATGGGAACTTATAAGCCACGCCACATCCATGTAATTGGCCCTTGACCGTACAGCAGATGGCTCCTGGTCGAGCAGGGCATTTAAGACATTGCGCGTAACCCCTCCCCATGCGTCCTCATCGGGGTTAGATGTCACCAGCACAGCCCCTGTAGTCCCATCGCGTATATAGAAGTTTCTGGTGGCCCTGTCAATGCCGAGCTCCCCTAAAAACGCAAAGAGCAGCGTCTCCATCCTCTCAACAGACTGCGTCCCCATACCTGCCGCGGTCCGCAGCTCCCCGACAAATTCAGGATTTTCAAAAACAGTTCTCATCTGTGTATAAAACTGATCCGTAAAGAAATCCTGCACCCCCATGATAAGGAAAACAAGCACTACCGTCATTAGCAGTGCCATTATAAGCAGCATTATTATAACGAGCTTAACGCGCAAGCTATTAGACACCCGCAAACTCCCTTCCCCTGGCCGGCTTACCCCTCGTAGTAGTACCCGGCTCCGCGCTTAGTCATTACGTGCCGTGGCTGGCCGGGATCCTCTTCAATCTTCTCACGCAGCCTTCTTACAGCCACATCCACCAACCTCAAATCTCCGATATAATCATAATGCCAAACATCATGAAGCAGT
>WQRL01000143.1 GCA_009786775.1 Oscillospiraceae bacterium | reverse complement strand
AGGCGCAAGGCCCCTGCCCGCCAACCGCACCACCTCTAAGAGCCTTCTACTGAGCAGTACTGAGAATCTGAGAACAGAGACCTGCGCATTTATGACTCCTGCACTGGTCCAGCGCACCTGCCCTGAATAATAAACCCTGCCCAGAAATAAGGATGGGCGAAAGTTTTTTTGTTTGCTATCAAATTTGAAACAGCGTCCTCGGCAGCTTTTCTAATGGCAGGGATTTCAGTTGGTTGAGCACTCCCTTAAGGCTCTTTGGCTGATGCGAGCAACAAAAAAAGCAACATCGGATTGGTAGTTACTTTTTTTGAGGCACAGTATTTGATTTCTTTAGAATATGTGTGTGGGGATTTCTCCGTTGTGGCCTTAAAAACATATTCCGCAATCAAAATCGTTATTAATTTTTATCTTGGCCAGCTCACGCCGTAGTGTCTATTTTAACTGGTGGGGCGACTTTGAAGCCATACTTTTTTGCGGTTTCATTGCCACTTCGGTTAAAGTATGCTGTTCGCTCTTTGGAAGTCATGTTTTGTGTACGCTCGTCAATTTTCCGCCTTGTTGCATGAATCTCGTCCAAGATGGTATCTGTTTTTTTCATCATCAATCACCTCCATGGGAGAGTTTATTTCAATTATATTATACCCTAACAGGACGTTAATTGCACTTGTCATTTTTTTAAGTCCTAAAGCAAAGACGAGGCTGTTATTTCACCCCATCTAAGGGCCGGCTTGGCGCATGTCCGTAAAATATAAAGACATTGTGATATTTTTGAGCAGGTGCTATAATGGTGTCTGACCTTAATGCCTGCGCCGAATCTTGGATAATCGGATAAATTTTAAGATAAGTCCTAGTGAAGCGGCGGCTTGTCCATGTGATTGTGATGGTAGTATTTCGTAGTGAACTGCATTGAACTGTGAGGTGAAAGATATGCTCTCAAAGCCGAAAATAAAAGATATGATTTCCTTGCTCAAGGAATGTTACCCCGAGCCGATATGTGCGCTCAATTATGAAAAAGACTATGAGCTTCTTTTTGCTACAAGGCTGGCGGCGCAGTGTACGGACGCCCGGGTAAATATTATAACCCCTGTTTTGTTTGGCAGGTATCCGAGCCTTGAGGATTTGGCGGGGGCTAATTTGGCTGAGCTTGAGGAAATTATTCACTCATCTGGCTTCTTTAGGGCAAAGGCGCGGGACATTGTAGCGGCGTCAAATATGCTTCTTAACGAGTTTGAGGGGAAAGTTCCAGACGCCATGGAAGAGCTTCTAAGGCTCCCTGGCGTGGGGCGTAAGACAGCCAATCTGATTTTGGGCGACATCTACAAAAAGCCTGCGGTTGTGGTTGATACGCACTGCATTAGGCTCTCAAACAGGATTGGACTGGTGGACACTAAGGACCCCGAAAAAATTGAAACGGCCTTGCGCAAAGCGCTGCCGCCTGAAGAATCAAATGATTTCTGCCATAGGTTGGTGCTGCACGGGCGCGCCGTCTGCACGGCACGCGCTCCGGCATGTGCTGAGTGCTGTATTTTAGGAATCTGTAAAAAAGTATTGTGATAATGAACAAAGTGTGGTACAATTTTCGTCCCTGTAAAAATTTTCACAGATAATAAGAAGTTTCTCCAAAGCTCATGAGGGCAGGCAGAAACGCTGGAGGTATACATGCTATTTAACCGCAAAATGGAGCCGAACTGCTCATACTGTCAATTCGGCACGGACTTGGGGTATGGTGAATTAATTTGCTCAAAAAGAGGTGTGGTGCTGGTAGGCGGTTCCTGTAGCTCTTTTAAGTACGAGCCCACAAAGCGTGTCCCGGAGCCTGCTGCGGTTATAAGAAAGAAGGAATATACCGCTGAAGATTTTACCCTTTAGAGGGTTTTATGATTACACTCAATTGCGCCGTTCTTGAGCTCAAGGACGGCGTATGTTTTTGTGGCGGCACCTATGCTTCCGGGATTGATTATTGCAAGATTGTCACGGACTTCGTAGTGGCTGATGTGTGTGTGGCCGTAAAGCACAGCATCGGCTCCGCGCTGCACTGCTTCCGCAATTAAGCTCCGCAGGCCGGTTTTCACACCGAAGCGGTGCCCGTGGGTGGTTAGAAATCTTCTTCCCGCAACGACAAACTCATCTATCTCTGCGCCTAATGTCCGGTCACAGTTGCCGCGGACAGCGCGCGTGGGGATATTTGGGAATTCATTTTCTATAAATGCTATATCCTTTTCGTGGTCGCCTAAGTGTATAATCATGTTGGGGGATTCAAGGGACACAGCCTCGGACATAGCGCTTTTGTAGCCGTGGGAATCGGAAAAAACAAGAATTTTCATCAGTCAATTACCTCTGTTCCGTCTGGCAGGGTGAATGCACCATGCCGCACAAGTCCAATTGATGCCTCGCCGGCGGTCATTTTGTAAATAAGCCTGCCTTCAAAATCATGCACCTCTGCCGATATGACCAAGCCCAGGTCGACCGAGACGTAGTACCTTCTCGTATTTCCAAGCTCTGCCGAATTATAGACAACAAATAAGCAAATCTCACCTAGGTGCTCGGTAATGCCTGCATCAATGATGTCATTTCCGTTTAGGTTCATTATATTTTCGAAGGTTAAAAGCATGTTCCACTCATCGGCGGTTCTGACCCCATCACCCTGAGGGGAGGGTATTCCGACAAACGGGGCGGCATCACCCTCATACCAGATGTACAGGTGGGCACCGGTGACTATGATTCTTCTATGAGGGCCCACAGGCGGGGATATGAATAGGGAAGTGTTGCCGTAGTAAGTATTTACCCCGATGGTAAAAACAGCCTGCCCGCCGTCCCAGAAGCTCTCGATGACGACATCTCGGCTATAGACTTGCGGGCGTGAAAGGTTATATATAACTGCCTGAACGGTTTCCCTGTTAACTTCAATGCGGGTGAGTTCATCCGGCACAGGGCCGCCAGGCCTTTCAGCCATTACAGGAGTTTCAGGCAATTCAATAGCGGCGCTGTCCCTTCCTAGGTATGAAGTCAAAAGCAAGACTCCGATTGCAGCGCCTATGAGCATGATGCCAAAAATTGTAATGCCTAAAATTCTTTTATTACTCATTTCCCATTCCTGTTTTTGCGAAATATGAAGAAGATTACAGCCGCAGCTATGAGCACGGCAATGACTAAAATCAAAACTCTCATTTGGGCGCTGGTGGTGATTACAACTGCGACGATGCCCAGCAGTCCGCTCACCACATATAGAACCGTAACTGCCTGTTTCTGGGTAAGCCCCATGTCTATCAGGCGGTGGTGGAAATGGCCGCGGTCAGGAGCCATGGGGTTTTGACCTTTGACGAGGCGTCTTATAAATGCAAAGGAAGTGTCGATTAGGGGCAGGGCTAAAATAAGAAGCGGAGCTGCGATAGACACCACAGCATAGAACTTAAATAGGCCGATAATCGAAACCGTGGCGAGCAAGTAGCCGAGCAGAAGTGCGCCGGTGTCGCCCATGAAAATTTTAGCGGGGTTGAAGTTATAGGGCAGAAAACCTATGCAGGCTCCTGCAAGGGCGGCCATTATTATAGCCACATTCGGGTATGAAACCATCAGTGCTATTATTAGCATAACCACTGCCGAGATTGTTGAAACACCCACGGCGAGCCCGTCGAGCCCGTCAATGAGGTTTACGGAGTTTGTAATGCCCACGATCCAGATTACAGTGATGGGGATGGCCAGCACGCCCAGAAACACAAACTCTGAACCGTAACCGCCGCCCACAGCAAAGGGGTTTGAGAAGATCTCAATTACGACACTGTGAAACACTGCAATAAGCGCCGCAATTATCTGAACGAAGAACTTTATATAGGCCTTGAGAGTATAAATGTCGTCAATAACACCGAGAACTACGATTACAACTGACCCTATGAGCACTCCCCGGACTTGCATGTCAATCTCAGCCATAAACAAGACACTTAGGATAAAGCCGATGAATATGGCAAGGCCGCCCAGCCTGGGTATGGGGTTTTTGTGGACTCTCCTGGAATCCTTGGGTACATCAATCGCACCGACCTTGTGCGCAAACCATTTGACTACGGGTGTTGAGGCAAGGCTCAGCACGAGTGCTATGACAACTGCTAATATTATCTGAAAGTGTAGTGGCATTGTAATTCCTCGCTAGGCCTCTATGAAGCCAATTTTCTTATAAACCTTACGGAGAGTGCGGCTGGCTTGTCTTGAAGCCTTTTCGGCGCCCAGCCTGTAAACGCTCTCTAAATAAGCCTTGTCAGCCAAAATTTTCAGGGCTTCCTCGCGGATGGGGCGCAGTGTCTCCACGACAGCCTCACCGACACTCTGCTTGAATGTGCCATAGCCCTGCCCTGAGAACTCAGCTTCGGTTTCCTCGAAGGTTTTGCCTGTGCAGCTAGAGTAAATTTGAATTAGGTTTGAAATACCCGGCTTATTCTCGGCATCAAACCGCACCTGCGTTTCGCTGTCGGTGACAGCGCGCTTAAACGCGCGCATTATATCCTCGGGTTTGTCAAGTATAAGCAGGCAACCGCCGTCGGCTATGCTAGACTTGGACATTTTGTTTTCAGGGGATTGCAGGTCCATTATTTTAGCTCCGATTTTGGGTATATACGGTTCGGGCAGCTTAAATACATCGCCGTAAATGCCGTTAAAGCGCAGTGCGATGTCCCTTGTGAGCTCAACATGCTGTTTCTGATCAGCACCCACAGGCACTAGGTCTGCCTGGTAGAGCAAAATGTCGGCAGCCTGTAGTGCAGGATATGTAAACAATCCTGCGTTTATATTTTCGGCATTTTTTGCAGACTTGTCCTTAAACTGGGTCATGCGGGAGAGCTCCCCGAACATTGTATAGCAGTTTAAGACCCATCCCAGTTGCGCATGTGCAGGCACATGACTTTGGATAAAAAGTGTGTTTTGCTCAGGGTCAAGACCGCATGCTATGTACTGGGCGAGCTGGGAAAGCTGGGTTTTGCGCAGCTCAGCCGGATTTTGACGGGCGGTGATGGCATGCATGTCAACTATCATATAATAACAGTCGAATTCATCGGCAAGGGTAGCCCAGTTTTTAAGGGCACCCAAATATGTGCCCAAGGTCATGGCACCGCTCGGCTGAATTCCTGAAAGGATTATTTTTTTCTCTGACATTTTATTACTCCCAAAGTTGAAATCTGAAACATTAAATGACATCTCTCGGCATTATATACCCTATTAAAGCAATTGTCTAGGGTAGACTTAGAAAAAGTAAGTCTTGATATTCGTATTCGGTATGATATACTATATCAGGAAAATTTTGCACACATGCGAAAGGGAGCATTAAAGAAATGGTAGATAAAGAAAAGGTGATGGCAGCAGTAAAGCTCTTTCTTGAGGCCATTGGTGAAGATCCGACCAGAGAGGGTCTAGTAGATACGCCGGACAGAATCGCACGTATGTGCGATGATATTTTTGGCGGGATGACTGAGGATCCGAAAGTTCATTTAGCGACTCAGTTTAAGGCTCAAAATAGTGAGCTTGTAATAGAAAAGGATATAACATTCTTCTCAACATGCGAGCATCATTTGCTTCCGTTTTTTGGGAAGGCGCACATTGCATATATCCCTGATGACAAAGTTGTGGGGCTGAGCAAACTGCCTCGGACGGTTGAGGTTTTTGCAAGAAGGCCGCAAATTCAGGAGCAGATGAC
>WQRL01000142.1 GCA_009786775.1 Oscillospiraceae bacterium | reverse complement strand
TGGAAATCTACACTTATTTTGAAATTCCGGAAAACAACGTGGTATTTCACCTGATGGGCTCACCGGAAGAAACCCGCCATATTGTGATTCAAAATGAAGAAGCTGCAATCAGCCCGAGCTGGAGCATCCACAGTGGCTGCGGCACTTCCAACTATAGCTTCATCTGGGCGATGGGCGGCGAAAATCAGGAATTTACCGACATGGACGAAATAAAAACTACGGAGCTAAGATAGGAGAGAAAAATGGAGATTTTTTCACTAAAAGGTAAAGTNGCCCTAATAACGGGCGCAACACATGGTATAGGCTTTGAAATGGCATCGGCCCTAGCTAAAGTCGGAGCTACGATTGTCTACAATGACAGGGACAACGAAGCCCTTGAGCGCGGTGCCGCCCTGTACAAGGAAGCGGGAATTGATGCAAAAGGTTACATCTGTGATGTAACGGACGAAGACGGCGTGACCAAAATGATTGCACAGATAGAAGCCGAAGTCGGCGCTGTGGATATTTTGATAAACAATGCGGGAATCATAAAGCGTATCCCCATGCACGAGATGAAGGCCGAAGAGTTTCGCCAGGTTGTGGACATCGACCTGACAGGCCCATTCATCATGGCGAAGGCAGTTCTGCCCTCAATGATGAAAAAGGGCGGCGGCAAAATCATTAACATCTGCTCAATGATGAGTGAACTGGGGCGTGAAACTGTTTCTTCATACGCCGCAGCAAAGGGCGGCCTGAAAATGCTAACTAAGAACATTGCATCTGAGTATGGCCAGTACAATATCCAGTGTAACGGCATTGGCCCGGGCTATATCGCGACAAGTCAGACAGCTCCTCTGAGAGAAAAACAGCCCGACGGCTCCCCCCACCCCTTTGACAGCTTCATAATAGCCAAGACTCCGGCAAACCGCTGGGGGGTTCCGGAAGATCTTGCGGGACCTGTAGTATTTCTCTCCTCAAGCGCATCAGATTTCGTAAATGGGCATATTCTCTATGTTGATGGCGGAATTCTTGCATATATCGGTAGACAACCGTAGAAAATAATGTTATTGTAATTGCAGAAAAAATATGCAAAGCAACTAATTTGACGGAGGCGTAAAAAAGTGGCAGGAATATCATTAAGAAATATTTTCAAAGTTTATCCCGGAAATGTTACAGCAGTAAGTGATTTTTGTTTGGAAATCGAGGATAAGGAATTCATTATACTTGTTGGCCCTTCAGGCTGTGGCAAGTCCACTACGCTCCGTATGGTTGCGGGGCTTGAGGAGATTACGGCAGGAGAGCTCTACATCGGCGACAATCTAGTCAACAATGTAGAGCCTAAAGACCGCGACATAGCGATGGTTTTCCAAAACTATGCGCTCTACCCGCACATGACTGTATACAAGAACATGGCCTTCGGCCTCAAGCTCCGCAAGGAGCCCAAGGAGGTTATAAAAGAGAAGGTTATGAATGCGGCCAAGATTCTGGACATTGAACATCTCCTTGAGCGCAAGCCGAAAGCTCTGTCAGGCGGTCAGCGCCAGCGTGTCGCCCTAGGGCGTGCAATGGTAAGAAATCCTGCTGTATTCCTGCTTGACGAACCGCTCTCAAACCTTGATGCAAAGCTGAGAACTTCAATGCGCACAGAGATCACTTTGCTCCACAAGAAGCTCCAGACTACATTTATCTATGTAACGCATGACCAGGTTGAGGCTATGACAATGGGCGACCGCATCGTGGTTATGAAAGATGGGTTTATGCAGCAGGTTGACACTCCGCAAAATCTCTATGATAGTCCTGTGAATCTCTTTGTGGCAGGCTTTATAGGCACTCCGCAAATGAACTTCCTAAATGCTGTAGTAGACAAGACAGGCGGCGGTTACGTGGCGAGGTATGGTGACACTCTGATTCCGATTTTGCCCGAACGCGCCTCGTATGAGAAGCTCGAATCTTATGTAGGCAAGGAAGTAACAGTCGGTATCAGGCCGGAAGATTTGCACGTTGAGAAGGCCATTTCAAACAGGGAGGATTCCAGCTTCGTTTTGATTGATGTTACGGTTGACGTGGCTGAACTTATGGGCGCAGAGGTATATCTCTATGGCCAGTGCCAAGGTGAGAAGTTAATCGCCAAAGTCCCATCGCATCTGAGCCCGAAAGCAGATGAGACAGCTAAGCTGGCTCTTGACTGCACTAAGGTACATCTGTTTGATAAGGAAACGGAGAATGTAATAAGATAAGCTGCCTTCCGGCAAAGCGGATCTAGTGCATAATGTAGAAATGCGCCCCTGTGGTAAATCTTGTGATTTCACCGCAGGGGCGTTTTGTGTTATGCGTTTTTATCCGCTTTTGCTGTGCTGGGGGCTGCCTTAACTGTCTTAATCTATTTTCGTTTCCAAGGCTTTCACTGTCAGTTCTATGCAGTCTTCAATATCAGACAGTGCGCACATCTCGTTTGCTGTGTGGATGTGCCTTGAGGCGATGGATATGACTCCGGAGGGCACTCCCCCGCGGCTTATGTGGATGGCGCCGGAGTCTGTGCCGCCCATCTCCAGAATTTCGTACTGGTGCTTAATTTTGGATTTTTTGGCGCAGCTTTCTAAGTGGGCTATTATTGTGGGGTGGCAGAGCAGGCTGCGGTCTTTGAGTTTTATTGCTGCGCCGCCGTACATTTTGGAGGGGAGCGGCCTTATTTTCGGTGTGTCCGCTGAGATAGTTACATCAAATGCCAGGCCGTAGTCAGGCTCTACGGAATAGGCCGCTGTCGTGGCTCCTCTCAGTCCCACTTCTTCTTGCGAGGTGAATACGAAGTAGAGGTCGAAGGCTTGTTTCTTTAATCTTTTCAGGGCTTCAATCATTATAAAACAGCCGATTCTATCATCGAGTGCAGGTGTGATAAACACGTTGCCGCTTACTACAGGGGTGGTGGCAAAGACGCATACATCGCCGACTTTTACCTGCTTCATGGCGTCTTCTTGATCCTTGGCTCCGATGTCGATGTAGAGTTTGTCGATGGCCATGTCCTTAGGGTCGTCAAGGCGCTCACAGCTCACCACCCCGATTAGGCCGCTGGGGAACACAAAGCGCTGAGCCATGAGGTAGTGATGGCTGTTGCCGCCGATAGAGGCAAAGCGCAGGAAGCCATCTTTGTCGATGTGTGAAACCATAAGCCCGATTTGGTCCATATGGCCCGCGAGCATCATTTTTTTGCCCGGCCCTTTTTTGTGTGCAATCAAGTTGCCCAGGGCGTCTGTCTTGCAGTCATCGGTGAGGTCTTTAATCTCGTCTTTTATGAGCGCTGCAATGGATTCCTCATGACCTGAAACGCCGTTGGCGGCGCATAGTTTTTTTAGAAGTTCTAAATTCATTTTCCGGCTACCCTTTCTGCTCCATTTAAGATGAAGGCTTTAACAAGTTTAATTAGGTTCTCCATGTCGCTCTTGTGCATCACCGAAACGGGTGAGTGGATGTATCTGCAAGGTACTGCAATTCCGATGCAGGGGATTCCCGCGCCGCCTGTATGGTAGCTGCCGGAGTCGGTTCCGCCCATGCCGGAGCGTCTGTACTGAAATGGTATGCCTTCGTCTTCGGCAACCTTTACGATGGCTTGCAGGTACTTCTTTTGGTACACTGAGCTTCTGTCCAGCAGTGACAGGCAGGGGCCTGCACCCAAATTGGTGACTTGCTTATCCTCGTCAATGCCGTCCATGTCGGCGCAGATTGTGCCTTCTATGTTAATTACAATGTCCGCCTCCAGCCTTTTAGCGAGCATGGCTGAGCCGCGCAGGCCGGCCTCTTCCTGCACGCAGAAAATGGCGGTTATGCTATATGGCAGTTCTTCTTTGAGGAGTTCTATTATGGCTGTGCAGCCTACCCTGTCATCAAGGGCTTTGGCCTTGATTAGGTTCTCCCCAAACTCGGTAAATTCGCTGACGAATGCCACGAAGTCGCCTTTGCTGACGAGTTTTTCTGCCTCTTCTTTGGTTTCGCAGCCTATGTCTATATACATGGCTTCAAGTTCATAGACTGATCTGCGCTCTGCTTCTCTTTGCAGGTGAATTGGCTTGTTGCCCACCACTCCCGGGATTTTGTCTTTTCCCACTAGCACGTGCATGGATGGCAAGATGCGGGCGTCCACGCCCCAGGAGGCAAATTTCAGGGTGCCGTCTCTTTCAATTCCTATTATGCACAGGCCTACTTCGTCCATATGGGCGCTTAGGGCTATGTGCGGGCTTTTCTTTTTGCCTTTTTTGTAGGCGATGAGGTTGCCCATCCTGTCTACCTTTGTGCTGTCCACATGGTCTTTAATCTCTGCTTCGATAATCTCCCTGACTTCGTCTTCAAAGCCGGGCAGGCCGCAGGCTGTTGTTAGTTTTTCCAGAAGCATTTTTCATCCTCCTTATCCATGCCTTGTAGGCTGATTATATAGTCGGACATCAGCTTTCCGGTCATTTCAATGTCGCTTATTGACAGGGTTTCCACAGTTGAGTGCATGTACTTGAGGGGTATGCTTATGACTCCTGTGTGTACGCCGCCTTGTGCTATCTGGATTTCGTCAGCGTCTGTGCCTGTGCGGGTGCTTGCTACTTCAACCTGGTAGGGTATTTTGTTTTTCGTTGCGGTGTTTTTGAGGTCTTCAAATNGTCTTCTGGTTATGGCCGGGCCGATTGATAGTGATGGGCCTTTGCCGAGTTCGACGGATTCGTGTTCGCCTAGCCCTGCTGTGCGTCCAAATGATACGTCCACGGCGATGCCGATGTCGGGTTTTATTGTGTATGTGGCGGTTTTGCCGCCCCGGCAGCCGACTTCTTCTTGAGCTGATGCGACGAAGTAGATGTCGGCGTCGTGGCTGTAGTGCTTTAAGTTTTTCATTGCGCAGTACAGGGCGGCCACGCTTGCGGTGTTGTCGAAGGATCTGCTTGCGAGTTTGCCGTTTTTGAGTTCAGTCACGCCTTGCTTGATTGTTATTATGTCGCCGGGTTTGACCAGTTTGGCGAGTGCTTCTTTGCTGTAGCCGGTGTCTATGAGCATGTCGTGCAGTTCCACGGTCTTTTTTTGTTCGGCAGGCGAGGTCAGGTGGGGCGGTTTGATGCCGATGACGCCGTAGACTTTCTTTTTGCCGTGGATAACGACTTCTTGTGCTAGAATGTTTCTGGCGTCAATTCCGCCGATAGCGGAGAATTTTACAAAGCCTCCGTCGCACAAGACGCTGACCATCATGCCAATCTCGTCCATGTGGGCCATGAACATTACTTTGGGGCCTTTGCCTGTTCCTTTTTTCAGGGCGATAAGGTTGCCGAATTTGTCCTGAGAGACTTCGGCGCATTCTGAAAAAACACCCGTGAGCACTTGCGCCAGTTCGCCTTCATACCCCGATACATGGGGTATTTCATTCATCCGGGTCAACAATTCCTTAATTTCCAAGTCACACCTTCTTTCTGAAATGTCAATTTCTAGTGTAAAGTACTTATTAAAGATATCACAATATTTTGATTACTTCAACATTTTGATTGCTCCGGCTCCCGAGCTGATTCTCGGCCTGATTCCCGGCCTGATGCACAGGGGCGAAGGCGTTGCGGGTACGGACTCGGAACCTACGCGCATAAGTGATAGCACGGCTTATTGCGGAGGCTCGCGAACTCGCTTCGCTCAAACACGCTCGCCTTTTTCCGCAATTTCGCCTGCTATCACTAATGCGCTCCGCTAGGTCGTCCG
>WQRL01000141.1 GCA_009786775.1 Oscillospiraceae bacterium | reverse complement strand
TCCCAAGTCGCGCACTATATCACGTATTATGGCCTCTTCAAACCATGTGTAAATTCTGCGTGTAACTACCTCTTCCTCGCCGCGCTGGAAGTTAAGAGGTTCGTTAATGGCGGCTCTGAGCTCTGCTTGGGTAATCTTCTCAAGCTGGTACATCCTGCGCAGAATTGTTTCCTGACGCTCCTTGTTGGCAGCCCTGTTTGCGTAGGGGCTAAAGCGTGAAGGGTTGTTAGTTATGCCGATTATTGCAGCACTCTCGGCCAAGGTGAGCTCTGAAACGTCCTTGCCGAAATAGAAGTGCGCAGCAGCTCCAATGCCGAAACGGCCGTGGCCGAAATAGACAATGTTGAGGTACATCTTCNGANNTATTTCCTCTTTGCTAAACTGCCTTTCAAAGTCGAGCGCCCTGAATATTTCTTGAAGTTTTCTTTGAACAGTGATATCGTCTTCCTGGGTGAGATTCTTAATGAGTTGCTGGGTTATAGTAGAACCGCCGAATGTGTCGCGCATGCTCAGGAACATATTCATAAATGCCCCGGCGGTACGGTACCAGTCAACTCCGTTGTGCCTGAAAAATCTGTGATCCTCAATGGCCACAAGAGCCTGTATCAGGTGCTCAGGGACTTCGTCAAGTGTCACATTATGCCTAAACTCTGTCCATTGGAGGGTGACTAGCTCTATCTCTTCGCCTGTTTCAGGGTCTATGGCATATATGACGCTGGATTCCATCATGTGAAACAGGCCCGGTTCAATCGTTAGTTCGGTGGCAACATTTGTCCGAAGATATATTAGAAAAATAGCAGAGAAAACAGCGCCTGTTGTGAGCACAATCATGAGCACTGTGGCTACTGCCTTCAGTGCTAAGAAGAATATGTCAGATACAGCCCAGGCGCCGGTTTTTGCAACTTTAGTTACAATCCTTTTTGCTTTTTTTGTCATTGGCAGCACCTCTCCTTGTTAATAGCATATATTTTACTCATTTTTTAATGTGTTGTCAAATTTTAGCTATAAATTGTATCTATTGTGTTTCGCAGCTATTGATTTTTGGCGGCTATTGCGTTATGATACAGGTAGTACCGAGGGAGAGGGGTGATTACAAAATGAGTGAAGATTACGGTAATGATATAGTTACTATCTCGGATGATGACGGCAATGAGTATGAACTAGAGCACCTGGACACCATAGACCGGGACGGCTGTTACTACATGGCTTTTCTGCCCACTGACATGGAGGAGGATGACGAGAACTTCGGTCTGATTATCCTCAAGCAAGTGGAGAGAAACGGGGAAGAAGTCCTTGTGACTCTCGATGACGATGCAGAACTCTCAGCAGTGTTTAACGAATTTGTAGAGCGCCTTTCAGATGAAGAGCAGTAGGGCTCTACTAGAGCCGTGGCGCACTGATACTGATAGGTTAATTTAATACGGGATTTCCCTGCTATGTTCGTGATAGGCCTTTTTAAACCCACATTTCTTATAAGGGATGCCGGACTCTTTCTGTGAATTGCAGGCCTCCCGGACTGTGCATGACACGGTTTGGAAGAAGGAAGCGTGAAGCAGAAAGGAGGCGACCCACCTGCACTTATGTGTAGGTTATAAACGGGCTTACACGGCACGGCGGGGAATTAGTATGTAAAATTGTCTTGCATAAACGGTAGTTTTACAGTATAATACTGCACGCTATGCAAAGGCGAAATGAATATCAAAAGGACTGACAACCATGAGTGATTTATTTGAAAAAAGAACCAGCGGCGCCGGCCGGAGGGACGCGAGAACACAACAGGAAAATCAAGCTAGGCGGAAGACCAAGATAATGACGGTTTCTATCGTCACAGCCTTGGCAATTCTGATAGTGGGAGCCCTGATTATTAACTCCAACTTTATCAGGCGTACTGCACCTGCAATCACAATTGATGGCAGAGTTTTTTCATCTGCTGAGTTTGATTACTTCTACAACATGGCATTTCACGATTATTCCAACTTCCTCCATACCCAGTTTCCTGAATGGGCCGGTGCGATGATGCCGCCTAGGCACATGCTCTCCAGCACTGTTCAAGATCATGAAACAGGAGTTACTTGGTCTGACTTTTTTACCCAGGGGGCTATTGACACGATTACAGACCTTACACAGATGTACAATGCGGCCAGAGCCTCAGGGTTTGTACTAAGTGCGGATGACAGGACAAACATGGAAGCTCAGTTTGACGGCCTGATGGCTGAGGCTACCATAGCTTCTGCGCAAAGCCCACTTATGTTTCCAAACCCCATGAGCTTTATTAGGGAGTTTTATGGAAACAGCATTAACGAGGATATCCTCAGAAGCGTTATGGAGTTTGTTTTTGTAGCTCTTTCCTACAGCGAATATAGGCGCGAATCCTTTACATATTCCGAAGCTGAACTTGAGGCTTTTTACAACGAAAACGCCGATAGGTTTGATATCTTTAGATTCCGCTCACTTCTAGTTGAGCCAGAGCGTCAAAACCCGGCAGACTTTACCACAGGCGATGAGCTTGCGGATGCCGAGGAAGAGGCTGAGCTGGAAGCGGTACAAAGGGCAGAGCATATATATGCGGCTGTCCGGAGCGAGGAAGCGTTTATCTCGGCTGCAATGGAGCTTGACCCGGTAGCATTTGCAGATCCGCGCAGCACGCTGATGGAGCAGCAAGGGGAATTTTTAGATGCTGATTTCCGCGGCTGGCTTATAGATCCAAACAGGGCTTATGGCGATGTGACAAGGGTTGAAACACTCTCCGGCACACGGATTTTAATGTTCGTCGAAAGAGATGATAATAACTACCGCATGGCCGCAATGAGGCAGCTTTTGTTCCGCATGGATGATGTATTCCCCCAAGACTTCGCGCTGGGTGAAGAA
The DNA here is from genome assembly GCA_009786775.1 of Oscillospiraceae bacterium. Classification (GTDB taxonomy): domain Bacteria; phylum Bacillota; class Clostridia; order Oscillospirales; family Oscillospiraceae; genus WRMH01. The sequence goes on along the minus strand of WQRL01000141.1, from coordinate 2,870 downwards.
GACCCTGGGTTCCTAGCCGCAATGGAAGAGGCGGAAGCGCTCGTCAGGGAACGCGGCGAGGCGGCTCTTACTGTGTTTCAGGTAAATGGAGCCGATGAACAAACTCTTTTAGACATGATCCCAGACTTCTCTGATGATCATACCGAGGGTGGGTTTTATGATGAAATCGCAAGATTTCCGTTTAGCAGTGAGCGTATAAGCGCCATGCGCGTGGTTCCTGAGCTTGAAGAATGGCTGTTTGACGAATCAAGGCAAGTGGGTGACTACGAGCTTATAAGAACTCAGTTTGGTTACCATTTGATGTTCTTCATGGAGCCGGGCGAAGTGTTTAGGGATTTCATAGCGCTAGACCGCATGCAAGCAGAGGCTCATGAGCAGTGGCGTGACGACATGCCAGAGGCACAGGTTCAAACGCATTGGGCGTTTAGGCTCAGACATCAGTAAAATAGTTTCTTAGAAGGTGCGCAATGCGCACCTTCTCTTATAAGCAAAACTGATTCAATCTTGTCATAGTCATTTTTATATGTTACAATCAGTGAAACAATAAGCTCATGATTTTAAGAAGAAATAATGCGCTTAAAATAGCTTGGAAAGGTATAAAACTATGGCTAGAGCCTAGGCTCTATGGGCGAAGCTGGCGAGAGCCGCAGCGTATGCGCAAAATGGCTGTTTGAAACCGGCTGTTCTAGGCCGGGAAATTATAAGGGGGTGCTCACCTAAATGAATTTAGGACATGTTGAACGCGGGACAAAGTTCAAAATTTTCGAGGAATATGAAGGCAGGGCGGTCAGCGACGAGTTTGAAGCGGTTTTTAAGTATTTAGAAACAGAGAAGCTATTTATTGTGCAAAGTCCGGAGCTTTATGAGTACTATGGGAAGCTAAACAGTAAGGCACATTTAATCATCACTTTTATGACGGGTTCCTACAGCCACACTTTTATTGGGCGTGCTGTAGAAAAGCAGCGCTCAAATGGAGCGGTTCTCATTGAGCAGTGTAATGAGATTTCCACCATAAACAGGCGCAGGCACGATAGGGATGAGCTTAGGGTGAAAGTGAATGTTTACGGAATTTCTCAAAGGAAGCTAAATGCGACGCATTTTGACAAACCGGAAGCCGAGCCTGAGTTATCTGATATGAGCTATGATATAAGCCCAGGCGGGGTTTGCGTCATAGCTAATGTGCCTTTTATTTCAAAATATGATCCGTACTTTTTGCTTGAGTTTTCACTTGGGAAAACTGAAAAAGATTCTTTTGTCCTGCCAGCAAGGCTCGTCCGGCGCTCCAATTACCCACGGACAAAAGTCGGCAGGTATGATTATGGGTTTGAGTTCATATTTGACAATCTTCCAGATGAGAGGGGCAGGGTCGCCCGTGCAATTTTGAGCAGGAAACTCGCGTATCTCTAAATAGACGGCAAGCCGGGAGAGGGCTTTTCGGCGGTGAAGAAGGCGGTTTCAAAAATAAGCAAAACGGGGTGGATTGACCGCCCCGTTTATCGTGCTTGCAGATTCTGTTTTTGATGATGGTTAGCCGAATAAGACCGAGAGCACTTCCTTGTTTAAGGACTCCCTCTTAAGCTCAAGAAAGTCGTGGGAGCTGAGATCAGGGGGCATATTGTGCTTTTCAAGCACAAGGGCATACTCGTCAGCAGGCAGCTCATTTAGCTTCATCTCAGCTATCGCAAAAGCCTGGCTGAGCATCTGTGCCTGCATTGATGAGATTTGCTTATTTGCCTCGGTTGAAGCCAGCTTGCTCAAGCTCTCCACCCGCATTTCCGCGCTCTTGGTGCCGTGGTTTATTATTTTCCAGTACTCATCTTGTTCCCTGCGTGAGTAGTCAGCCTTGACTTTTTCACATCTCTCGGATGTTTTTTGAGCGACTTGGGCGCATACCTCGCTGGTGTTTTCCCTTATATATTCAATGACGTTATCCAGCCCGTTCATATAATCTCCTCGTCTTCATCAATGATTGACTCTTGCTCTGCCAGCTTGAGCGGCGTGAAAATTTTTCGTCCAGCAAGGCGGTATTTCGGAAAAAAACGTGGAAGGTTTAACTCCGCCGGGGCGATGTCTATATCTTCTGGGCCGAGGTTTGTTATTTCCCATGCGCAAACATAGTTGTCAAATATTGGAATAAGCTGGTCTTCAAGCTGTGAGGGAATCCAGCATACAATAAAAACAGTGTGCTTTGTGCCAAGAACAGGCAGTTCACTCTGAGTTGCGCCAAAACCAGAGATGTCCAGAAGTTCGCGCACTACGCCGCTTAGCAAATCTGAGCCCGCAGGGATTGCCTCAGGTTCAGTAACTTCAACACAGCCGAGAGAAATCAGTTCATGAAGAAAATTATCCAGCTCGTCACGTATGACAATAAGATTAAGTTTTTTCATTTTTGGAATCGGCATCAATCGTTCACAATCCTTTCGACAATAAGCTGTGCGGCTGCTTCCAGGCGTTTTTCGGCACGGGCGCGCTGTGTGGCTAGTTTATTGGCTGTCTGTGAAGCTAGCTCCCGTGCTTGTTCAGTAGCTTTCTGATCAGAGGCACGCAAAAGATGCGCAATTTCGGACTGCGCCCTTATAAGTGTTGACTCAATGGCTCTTTCTCCGGTTTCGTGAACAGCGTCCAGAGCCGCTTGGGATTTTTGTTTGACTAAGTAAATATACTGCTGTGACTCATTTTCGGCAGCACAAATAGTCCTCAGCATATCGTACGGCAAATGACCACCTCCTCCGCATTACTTCAAAATTCTACACAATAATGAGAAGCCTGTCAACAAAATTGCCAATTATTGTTGTGCTTTATGTTGAAAGAGCTGCTCCGATATAGTACAATGTCATCATGGACTGATAGGGGGAGCATATGGGAAATAG
>WQRL01000140.1 GCA_009786775.1 Oscillospiraceae bacterium | reverse complement strand
ACTGGCTAATTGCTGGCGATGGCACAGTGCTTGTCCGCGAATAATCTGCAAGTGAGTCAAAATTTTTAACACCTATTTTAACGCATTATAAGCGCCGCAACACGCGGATGCGCAAGCGCCCTTACTATGGAAAAAATCAGCCAAGGCTGCAACTCCATACGCAGGGCGCTTGCACGTCTGCGGTTTTTTCTTAAAAAGAAATCAGCGCAAGTAATTTGATATTTCTTTCTCAATCCGTGATTTTGAAATAAAAGGCGGCTTCTTTGCAAGGGTTATGGTAATGAAATTCTCATCCACAACATAACTCCCCTCAAAACCAAAACCCTTAGCGCTACCCTTATGCATGTCCCCTGTTACAGCAATGCCATTTGCCTCGGCATCCCTTTTACACCTTGAGTAAAGCGCCTCCATATTCTCCGGCCTGTTAACCTTGATTGTCATAAATAATGGCCAGTCCTTTCTAATAATTCCCAAACACAAAACGGCCTTGGAAAATGATTGTTTGGGCATGTATATAAGTTGCGATCTTTTGCAAACCAAGCCCCGCAAAAACTATAAAGTTTTAGTTGCCCCGGGCCACCAGAAAAACGACAAAGCCCACTACAGCTATCGAAACTAAAATAAAACCTATTAGAAAACGCCTTATGCTCTCATCATCAAAAGTGCGCTTCGGTCCATACTGCTGCGCATTTTCAGCATTTACAAAAAACGGCACTTCACGGTATTCGCGATAGGTTTGGTGAGAGGCTCCGTGGGAAGTTTCCTGACTGGCACCCGAGGGCTCCTCAGGCTTTGGCGCTCCACATCTCGGGCAAAACTTAAGCCTCTGAGTAAATTCGGCGTTACAATGCGGGCATAGCATAACTTAAACCACCTGCTTTCAAATTCCAGCACGATAATATCACATTTTAGCGCACAAGACAATATCCGTATTCAGTTCTCCACGGCAGTAGGCACTTAGAGGGGGGGTGCGCTCAGCTTGCGAAGGGAATTCCGGCTTTATGCCGGAACTGACCGAAGCAAGATGAGCGCATCCCCCTCTAAGTGCCGGCTCCGAACGCACACACGCTCAAATAATTAAACACATCTAAAGTTTTACAAACTGTTAACTTTGTTGTACAATATCCCTGCAACTATTTCTGGAAGAAGGAATGATTATTTATATGGACAACTGCTTTACAACCCACGCAAATGACAAAAGTGACAAAACCGCCATGGAACTCTTTGAGCTGCTTGCATCCACAGGCTCTAGCCTTGCAAAAAAAGACATTATATTGAAAAACGAGGGCAACGAGCATTTTCTAAAACTCGTCAATTACCTGCTAAACCCCTTTTTAATCACAGGCATCTCGGCAAAGAAAGTTTCTAAAGAAACCGATAAGCTGCCCACCAGGAGCTTCGAATCGTTTTCTGATTTGATGGAGTATCTTTTTGAAAACAACACAGGCAGCGATGAGATAATTGCCAATATCAGGAAATTTCTCAGTTGCGCCGAACCTGATTTGCAGGAATTTTATATATCTATAATCACCAAGAGCGCAAAACTCGGCTGCGATATAAAGTCTGTAAACAAGGCCCTGGGCAGAGAGTTTATCCCCCAGTGGGAAGTGCAGCAATCGTATAACATAGAAAAAGCTCCGATTAAGGAAGACGAATGGTTTACACTGTCACAGAAGCTCAATGGCGTTCGGGGGACATTCTTCGAAGGTAAGATTATAAGCCGCCAAGGGAAAGAATTTGCAGGCCTTGATCACATTACCGAAGATATAGGCAAGATATTCCCCGACCCCGACAACTGGGTGCTGGACGGTGAATTGGTGCGCGAAAACACCGAAGGCCTGGCAGATAACGAGAATTTCCGCATCGGCACCGGCCTTTTGAGCCAGGACGATGCCGACAAGAGCCCCATGCAGTTTATAATCTTCGATGTACTGCCTAAGAGCGAATTTCTCACAGGTGAGAGTAATCTTACATACAAAGGCCGCCTAGAGGAACTCCGGGAGCTAGGCAATAAGGCCACAGGCTTTAACCTAAGGGCAATAAAGCTCGTCGAAATACTCTATACAGGCACCGACCAGACCATGATTGACTATTATTTAGACAAAATGGTTAAAGAGGATAAAGAAGGCCTCATGCTCAACCGCGACAAGAAATATTACCGCAAAAGACACAATGGTATTTTGAAAGTAAAAAGGTTTTATACTGTTGATTTGAGAGTCATCGCAACTGAAATTGGCTCAGGCAGGCTACAGGGTAAATTAGGGGCTTTCGTGGTGGACTACAAAGGCAACCCCCTAAATGTCGGCTCCGGCATGACAGACGAGCAGCGCGACGAATTCTGGGCATCCCGGGATGAGCTTATCGGGCGGGTTATTGAAGTAAAATACAAAGAAGAAAGCAGTGATAAAAAAACGGGCAACTTCAGTTTGCAGTTCCCTATTTTCGTATCACTGCGGGAAGAAGGAAAAGAAGAAAGCCTATATTAACCCTCAAGAGCCATCGGCTCTGCTATTGAGGCTGGAATTTCTATCCCGGTTGCGTAGCAAAATGCGATAATTTGGCCTACGTGCATGTTTTCATGCCCTATCATTGTTGAAATAATTTGATGCACATTTCTTTGCTCGCCGTAGTAATCTATAAGTTCTGTGCCGTCCATGCATTCTAAAGATTTTTCAAGTTCGGCATCAAGCTCTGCCATTCTTTCGGCAAGTGCCTGTTTAGGAAGGTTTTTGTACAGATATTCCTCCCCAAAATCCACAACTTTTGTGGATAGTGAGTTCACGATATCCCTTTGGAATAACGTCAGTTCGTAAGCCTGCAACCTAATGGTATTAAGCACATTTCTGGGCAGCTTTTTATCTAGGTCTGCGTCGCTTAGCTCATCTAAAAAGCCTAAAATGATGCTTCGCGTTTCTTTCCAGTCTGCAAGTAGTGCCTGTAGTGAGTAAGTCATGTAATACCTCCGATTTTTTTGTTTTTCAAACTGAGTATAACATGGTGCTGTGACAACAGCATGTCATATTATACGATCAGAGAACATCCCCTATAAGCATATCCCCATCCCGCCCAGTAACCCGCACGGTGCGGACAGAGGCTTTAAGGTCTGTGCCTTCGGCTGCAACTTCCATATAATTGCTTGAGTGCCCTATCCACAGCCCATCTCTTTCCCGCTCAAATAGCACCTTGAGGTTTTTGCCCACCTGACTTTCGGCAAACTCAGCAGCCATTTCATTTGCGACCTCTTTGGCAATGCGTGCCCGTTCGGCGCGCACTGCCTTTTTTACTTGCTCAGGCATCTTAGCAGCCCTTGTGCCCGGACGCTCGGAAAAAGGGAAAATATGCATACCAGAAAACTCCGCAGCCCTAATAAAATCAAGGGTCTGGGTAAATTCGCCCTGAGTTTCACCAGGGAACCCCACTATCAAATCCGCTGTAATCCCGCAATTCGGAAACAAATCCCTAATTAATGAAATTGAGCTTAAAACAGCCCCGGCACTGTACTTTCTCCCCATCCGCCTGAGTGTGGCATCACATCCGCTTTGGAGAGAGAGATGAAAATGGTCGCATAAGTTTGAAACAGCAGCCAGTTCCTTGCAAAATCCGTCTGTGAGAACCCCCGGTTCCAAAGATCCCAGCCTCAGCCTCGCTCCTGCTGTAACCTTGCTTATCTCCCTTATTGCATCCATAACTGTCAGTTTAGGGGCTAAGTCCTTTCCATAGGACGTTATTTCGATGCCTGTTATAACTATTTCTCCAAACCCCTGCCCACAAAGCTCCGCCGCCTGCTCCACCGCCTGACCGATAGGCAGTGACCTGACTTTGCCCCGGGCGTATGGGATTATGCAATACGCACAGAAGTTCTCACACCCATCTTCAATTTTCAAAAAAGCCCTCGTGCGACCCGAAGAGCCTCCCAGCGGCAGCACTTCGAATTCCCCACGCTCAAATGGGTTATCAGCAGCATAAGCATCCTCCCCGCACTTTTCCAAAATGCGCCTTTCTATCTCACGGGCAAATCCGACCCTATCACCGCTGCCTCCAATGATATCCGCATCCAGCGCGCGGACTTCATCAGCCTCAAGCTGCGACAGACAGCCGCACACCGCAATAAGAGCATTGGGCTCCAGCCTTCTCATGCGCCTCACAGCCTGCCTGGACTTTCTGACGCTCTCAGAAGTGACTGCGCAGGTATTTATAACGCAGACATCACAGCCATCCCCGGCCGCTGCTAGAGTATGCCCGCTTGAGATTAACACGCTCTCAACAGCCTCAGTTTCTACCTGGTTGACCTTGCAGCCCAATGTAGTTGTGCAAAATTTCATTTACGTTCTCCTCGTTACTTAGGTTTATGCTGTTACAATCTGCCGCTACAAAATCAAAACATGCCATGCCGTTCAACGCATACCGCAGCTTAAATATATTTCTCAGCAAATGTATAAAACCATCCGCCGGACATGGGCGGATGCTCCGTGAAAAAGCTAAGTGTCCTCCGTCAGTCACGTCCACCCTAGAGAAAACTTAAAGTCTCGTCAAAATTTGTGTTCCAGGACTGCGGACACTTAACTTTCTCCCGAAGCACCCGCCCATATCCAGCTACCCTGTGACCATCATTTTATCAGAGGGTTATGTAAAAATCAATTTGCCGTTGACAAATTTTGCCACTTGGAATAGAATGAATCTATCAGACGTTGGCGGTGCGCTAACACCGCCAACGTTGGAAAAGGACTTTATTCCGGGTTGGGGTGAGTCCTTTTTTCTGTCTTGCGCTTTATGTAGCTGTCAATGCGGGACGCATATAGCGAACCCAGCACGCTGACTGCCACATTAGCCAAAGCGCAGAGCAGACTAATGAAGACACCTATAACCATTCACCTCCCTTACAAAGCATAGTGAGGCCGGAGGAACATGCGTAGAAGGCCTCAGTATACTTTGTAAACTCAGCTACCCGGAGATTAGAACCTTTCCCTGAAAATATGCTACCACAAACGCTTTCTACAAATCAATAATCGTTTGAAGCCGTTTTTCACAGTTTTTTTCTACAAACACACGGAAATCAGCTCTTGTGAACAGTGATCAAAGCCACTTCCCAAGCACTTTCAAATAAAATTCGCCGTTGACAAATCTTCCCGCTTGGCATAAAATAAATATGTAAAATGGTGGCGGTGCTGCTAACACCGCCACCGTTAGAAAAGGACTTTATTCTGGGTTGGAGGGGGTCCTTTTTGCTGTCTTGCGCTTTATGTAGCTGTCAATGCGGGACGCATATAGCGAACCCAGCACGCTGACTGCCACATTAGCCAAAGCGCAGAGCAGGCTAATTAAGACACCTATAACCATTCACCTCCCTTACAAAGCATAGTGAGGCCGGAGTAACATGCGTAGAAGGCCTCAATATACTTTGTAAACTCAGCTACCCGGAGATTAGAACCTTTCCCTGCAAATATGCTACCACAAACGCTTTCTACAAATCAATAATCGTTTGAAGCCGTTTTTCACAGTTATTTTCTACAAACACACGGAAATCAGCCTGTGGACGCGGTTGCGCACCCCCTAAATATGCACCTGTTATTTAACGCAAACCCCACTGCACAGCCGGCGACCATGAAAGTGGTTGCCGTTTTTTGCATCCGAGGCGTTTAATGCTCACAGCAGTTTCCTCAATTTGAGCTAGCGGGAGGGTGCGCTGCGCCTGCGGGCGAGTTAGCGGAGCAAATTAGCGAGAGCAAGCGGAATTTCAGGAAAAGGCGAGC
>WQRL01000139.1 GCA_009786775.1 Oscillospiraceae bacterium | reverse complement strand
GCAACTCCAATGCGGCTCCAGTCCCGCGGATTATGTGCATCCGCACCGGGGATTGCAATAAACACAACCTGTCCGAGAATATAGCGCGTATCCACCATGCCTACCTCGCGGTCACGGCTGTCGGTGGAGCTATTTCTGTTGTCGCCCATGACAAATACATACCCCTCGGGCACCCAAACAGGCCCTTGAAAACCAGCCCTGTTGTTATGCGTGCGCTCAAAGATATATGGCTCGTAAATTATTTCACCATCGACAAAAACATCGCCCGTTTCAAAATCAATGTCAACCGACTGCCCTTGCGTCGCAATAACTCTCTTGACAAGAGGCGTTCCGCCGAATGTAGCCGATGTAGACTGAAATACAACAATGTCGCCGTTGCTGGGGGTATAAAACAGGTTTGACATAATCACCCTGTCCCTGTCGTGGAGCGTACCCATCATTGACGGGCCATCAACGCCGATTGTCCTGCCCACAAACACGAAAACAAATATTCCGGATATAACTGCCGCGACTATGCACTGAAGCCAGTCGTAGAGCTCCATACGGGTTTTACTGCCCTCGTCCGGATCGTCCTCGTGAAAATCCTCATCACCGTTAACTTCATAATCAAAACTAGGCTCTTGGCCGTATTCATCTTGATTGTACCCATCACCGGTATGATCATCTTTTTTGTTTATGCTCATGCAAAAGTGCTCCTTAAAATTATGACTTACTTCATAATAGATATTATACACAAAACCGGAATAAAAAAAAGGGGTCAGCGCCCCTTTTTTTTGTTGTGAACTAGATTCTTTCCTTGACTTTTGCCCTTTTGCCCACTCTGTCACGCAGATAATAAAGTTTAGCTCTTCTAACTTTACCACGCCTGACTGTTTCAACAGAAACTATGGTCGGTGAGTGAACGGGGAACACTTTCTCACATCCGACATTGTAAGAGATGCGTCTTACTGTAATTGTTTCGTTGATGCCACCGTGTTTTTTTGCTATAATAGTGCCTTCAAATGCCTGATTTCTCTCGCGGTTACCTTCCTTGACACGAACTGTAACTCTTACTGTGTCACCTACGTTCATGGTGGGAAGTTCGGGTTTTAGGTATTGATCACTAAGTGCCTTGACTAAATCCATCGCTGATTTCCTCCCTTCGTGCAAATGTTCATGCCGCACCTTGGCAGCAGCGGACCATTTTTAATCAAAATACAAGCGAATGTTATAAACGCGCCAGAAAATACTACCACATCTACCCAATAAATGCAACACAAAATTAAGTTAAAATTAAATCTTTTTTCAAAACTATCGCACTTATAAAAAAAATGTGATACAATAGCGGTTGTGCGCAGTGAGCACAAAATGTCATGTCAAAAACATGCGCAAATAGTTCCGTTACGGAGGGATTTAATTTGAGGCGATTAAACCGGGCAATAGATAAGTTCTGCCTTAAACACAGGCGGTTCGGCATTCCTAGGCTTATGCTTTATATAATTTTTGTTTCTGCACTGGTATTTTTGTTTGGGGGCCAGCTCATACCGGTAATGGAATTTAGGCCGGCACTCATTCTCAGGGGCGAAGTCTGGAGGCTTCTCACATGGGTATTTGTGCCAGTTAACCGCAACACCAATATATTCTTTATGGCAATAACATTCTACTTTTATTATTTTATTTCAAGCACCCTTGAGAGCGAATGGGGCACAGCCAAGTTCACGGTCTATTACTTATCCGGTGTCGCTTTGCATATAATTTACGGCCTTGTTATGTTCTTTGTACTCGGGCGCACCATATTAATAGCACCGATTTATTTGAATTTGTCAATGTTTTTTGCATTTGCTGTGCTGTTTCCCAACAATGTTGTAAGGCTATTCTTCTTTATTCCTATCAAAATTAAATGGCTGGCGATTTTCAATGCTGCATTTTTCGGCTTTTCCATAGTCAGCGAGATTATTGACGGGCGGATGTTCATGGCTATCTTGCCTGCGGTAGCGCTGCTCAACTTCTTTATAATATGCGGCGGGGATCTTCTAGACCACTTAAGGCCTGTAAGAGCCCGCGCATCCCCTCAGACCATAAACTTTCAAAAAGAAGCAAAAAAAGTTAAGCGGGAACAAGCAGGCCAGCCCTACCGCCACAAATGCGCGGTTTGCGGCAAAACCGACACCCAGTTTCCTGATATGGAGTTTAGATACTGCTCAAGATGCAATGGCTATCACTGTTTTTGTTCAGAGCATATAAATAACCATGTACATTTTGACTAATTGTGCAAGGCTCTCACCTTTGATGCGCGGCATCTGAGGCTGGCAATCTGGCCACCTGCGGCTATTACATTTCATTTCACTTACAAAGGAGCAAACTAAAAATGGCAAAGAAAAGTTTCAAATTTAACAAAGATTTAGCAAACACCCTAAAGGGCGGCGTCATCATGGACGTTTCAACACCAGAGCAAGCTGCTATTGCCGAAGGGGCTGGCGCATGTGCCGTCATGGCTCTTGAGCGCATTCCCGCAGATATACGTGTAGCAGGTGGCGTTTCGCGCATGAGCGACCCTAAAATGATAAAAGGCATACAGGAAGCTGTCAAAATCCCTGTAATGGCCAAATGCCGCATCGGGCATTTCGTAGAAGCCTCCATATTGCAGGCAATTAAAGTAGACATGGTGGACGAGAGTGAAGTGCTCTCCCCTGCCGACGACAAGTACCACATCGACAAAAGAAAATTTGATGTCCCATTTGTCTGCGGTGCCAGGGATCTAGGTGAAGCGCTACGGCGCATAAACGAAGGTGCTGCCATGATCCGCACCAAGGGCGAAGCAGGCACGGGAGATGTAATACAAGCTGTCAGGCATATGAGAACCATGCAGAGCGAAATGCGCCAAATCACATCCATGCGCGAAGATGAGCTTTACGATATGGCCAAGACCTTGCAAGTTCCCTTTGAGCTTGTGCTGTACGTCCGTGAACATGGCAAGCTCCCCGTGGCCAACTTCTCCGCAGGCGGCGTAGCCACCCCTGCTGACGCTGTTCTCATGATGGAACTGGGCGCTGAGGGCGTTTTTGTGGGCTCAGGCATATTCAAGTCCGGCGATCCTGCAAAGCGTGCAGCGGCGATTGTGAAGGCTGTGGCAAACTATAAGGATGCGCATATGCTCGCCAAGCTCTCGGAAGATCTCGGCGAGGCCATGGTGGGCATCAATGAAAATGAAATTGAAATCCTTATGGCTGAGCGCGGAAAGTAGCGCGGAAAGCAAGCTCTCCCACCTAGGGATATTAAGACGTAACGCTTCTAAGGGCGGCCTGCTGTGGCCGCCCTTGTGCGTTTATTTATATTACTGCAAGGCTTTCTTAAAATCCTGTGGGATCTTCGGGAACTATCAGCGCAAGAATTAGGTACAGCACCCAGCCAAAGCCCGGAATGATTATGGCGAGAATCCTCACAATAATCGGGTCGATGTTAAAATATTCCGCCACACCCCCGCAGACACCTGCGATCCATTTATTTTTCCTCGAACGGTAAAGACGTTTTGGTTCCATTTACTTCTCCTCCTTTTAGCTTTAGCCAAAAAAACTATGCAACAGACCGGATTGCTAGGCAACCCGGTCTGTCTTATTTTTAATGTCAATTGAACCTCTTGTTCTTGTTCTTACGCGCAGCTTCAGACTTCTTCCGGCGCTTGACACTAGGACTCTGATAGTATTCCTTTTTTCTCAGATCCGATAGGACTCCGGACTTCGCGCAATTGCGCTTAAATCTCTTTAAGGCGCTGTCTAAGGATTCATTATCTTTGACATGGACTTCCGACACATTTTTCCCTCCCTCCGATACGTGCATAAAGCACGCTTAAGGGTCACTCATTGGACACTCAGTTTGACTTTAGCATAAATATTATAATGTCGCATTGGCTTCTTGTCAATATTTAATTTAACTCTATTACATCACTTTCATCCGAAATTTTAATATTTTCTTCCACAACAGGTGGCATTCCGTCCTCTGGAGCTACCGGGAAGGCTGAATTTGCCTGTATCTCCTCTCGTGTGCTGTCTTCAATTTCAGAACCCAAAAACCCAGGTATTGACATTCCAGCCATCTTAAACATCTCATTAAGCGGCGGGATTGAGCGCATCATTCCCGATAGAAAGCTGGATGTCGTCGATGCCCCTCCATCCCCACTCATGGAATCCCACACTGTAATTTTGTCGATTTGCAGGTTCTTAATGGCTTCAACTTGAATTTTTACAAGTTCTTCGATCTTGTCAGTTAGCATAAGCTGAACTGCGGCTTGCGGGTCTCCTCCGGCTGCCTCAACCACTTTGCTAAAGCCGGCGGCTTGCTTTTCCAAAATCTCCTGCATACCACGGGCCTGAGCTTCCATGCGGGCAAATATTGCATCCGCCTCACCCTTGGCACGGCGCCTAGCTTGCTCCGCGTCCGCCTCAGCTTCGAGTTCTAAGCGCTCTTTGGCTATGCGGGCTTTTACTATGATATCCGCCTGCCCTGTGGCTTCATCGCGCTCAGCCCTGGCTTTTTCTGCTGCCTGCTGGGCTGCATAGGCTTCTTCCAATGCACGAGCTTCTGCGGTCCTCTCAGCTGCTGTGGCGCGGCGTAGGGCTTCTGCTTCCTGCTCACGGCGCGTAGCATCTGACTGTGAGATAAGAGCCTTGGAGCGGTTTTCACCCTCTACAGCAGAGGCATCAGACTCCGCAACAGAGATACGCTGCGTACTAAGAGCCTTCGAAGCACCTATAGAACCATCGCGGTTTTTCTCGGCAACACTCTGCTTGGCATCATTTATAGCCTTTGCAGCGGCTTCTTTACCCAGAGCTTCAATATAGCCTGATTCGTCTGTAATATCCGTGACATTTACGTTAATAAGGCGCAGGCCTATTTTTTTAAGTTCGGTTTCCACATTGTAGGAAACAGCTTCTAAAAACTTGTCCCGGTCTGTGTTAATTTCTTCGATTGCCATGGTTGCAATTACAAGCCTGAGCTGACCGAAGAGGATATCCCTTGCAAGGTCTTGTATTTCAGCGGTTCTCAAGCCTAGCAGGCGTTCCGCCGCATTTTGCATAACGCCGCTTTCGGTGGAAATACCCACAGTGAAGCGCGAAGGCACGTCAACACGTATGTTTTGCTGCGACAGGGCATTTGACAAATCTACGTTGATTGTCATTGGCGTAAGTTCCAGGTACTGAAATGACTGCACTATTGGCCAGATAAATGCCGCACCGCCGTGGATGCATTTTGCGGATCTGGGGCTTCCATCAGGGTTTGAGCCTACCTTACCATAAATTATCAGAACCTTGTCCGAGGGACATTTGCGGTAGCGTGAGAGAAACAGAAGAAGCATAGTAAATACAAATAAGACTGCAACAACTGCGACTATCAAGGTGGTGGGATTCATGTTCATTCTCCTCTTAAATATAATTTCATGTATTAGAAATCGGCTGTACTATAAGGCAATCCTTACCGCACACGCCGATTATTTCTACTTTAGTTCTGGGAGTGAGCGCAACTTCACTATCAGTCACAGCATCAAGCTCGACAAAGCGCTCTTGCAAAACCATAGTTATTTTTCCTGAATTTGTACGTGACGGAGGTATAGTTATATATACCTCCGCCTGTTGAGAAATTGCATTGTTAATATTTAAGTTTCCGCTATCTTGCATCCTAAGCGCAAATCTAATGATGAGCGAGGCTAAAATCATGGCTGCGACGCCCGACAAAAGGGCTATTTGAACCGCCCATATTGTGGGGATGCCTGCTGA
>WQRL01000138.1 GCA_009786775.1 Oscillospiraceae bacterium | reverse complement strand
CTCCTAAAATCGTTTAGTGGGGATATTTGGATCCGGCCGCCTAGCTGTTGCTAGGTGCGGGGGCTTTCGGCATTACTATAGCTTAGCTCCGCATTCCGGACAGAAATTGGGAGGGGCACTTCCTTCGGGGGCTGTCCAGCCGCAGCCGGAGCATGCTGCCGAGGCAGCGGCGGGCCTTCTTGTGCCGCATTCCATGCAGAAGTTGCCTGTGTTGCCGCCTGTGCCGCAGGAGCAGGTCCAGCTTGCCTGTGCTTGCGGCTGTTTTGCGCCGCATTCCATGCAGAATCTGCCGGGGTTTCCTGCGTGGCCGCAGGCGGAGCATGTCCACGTGCCTGTAGCCGGTGCTGCCGGCCCCGGGGAGGCGGGCATGGGGGGCGGCTGAGGCACTTGCTGTTGCTGCTGCGCTCCCATCTGGAAGAGATTCTGGGCGTTCATGCCTCCTGCGTTTTGCGCCATGCCCATTCCCATGAATGCTCCCATAGCGCCGCCTTCGTTGGCTGCCGCTGTTTCCATAGCTGTGGCTTGGCCGGCGACTAGGCGGCCTGCTGCAAGCATGGGGTTACTGAGTGCGCGGGCTTCTTGAAGCTGTTCGATTTTCTTTGCGGACTGGGCATCCACAGTGACGCTTTCCATGGCTAGGCTAATAACGTCTATCCCGCGGCGCTCAGACCATTCGGCTGACATTTCTTCATCGAGAGCCTTGCCTATTTCGCGCGGGTAGTTAATGAGCATGTCATATGCTATGCCTTGCTGAGCAATTTTGCCCAGTGCAGGTTGCAGTGCCGAGATTACTTCAGCCTTCATCTGTTCGGTGAGCTGGTCGCGGCGGTATTCACCCTGGTGGTTGCCCACTATATTTGTGTAGAACATCAGCGGGTCTGTGATTCTAAAGCTGTATTGTCCAAAACCCTGTACCCGGACAGTCATCTGAAATTCTGAATCGCGGAAGGGGATGTTGCCCCAGCCGATTTTGTTGCCGATAATTTCCTTTGTGTTGATGTAGAATATAAATTGCTGATCTGTGGGTGCGCCGCCGGCCAAGAAGCGTTTGCCGACTTGCTTAAATGACGCACCTAAATCTTTGAGCCCGCCGCCGAGCAGCGAGGGCTGGATGGTGTTGTCATAAGTGTATTGCCCGGGCTCCGCACAGAAGTCTGCAATTCTCCCGTTTTCGACTATAATCATGCACTGCCCGTCGGCTACATTGATTTTGGAGCCGTTGGAGATTATGTTTTCGGAACCTCTTGTATTTGCGCTGCGTGCTTGCTGCGGCCTGGTGCCTTGGCGCATTAAAACATCGTTTGGCATTGAGTCGCTGGAGAAGAAGTCCACCCACTGGTCTGCCAGCACTCCGCCTGCTGCGCCGACTATTGCTCTTATAAGTCCCATGCTTTTTTCCTGCCTTTCTGCATTTCGGTTTTATATTATAGAATTAGATAATTTTAACATGAAAGCAGGGTATATACAAGCCAAATATATGCGGCAATTGAAGGCTTTGAGGGCTGGGCTTTTTGAAAGCGGGCCGCCACTGCTGAGTGTCTATGCCTAAGCTCAGGGCCGTGCACTCCGCTTCGTTCTTTGGTATTGACAAAAACCTAACGCCAGTATACAGTGGTTGAGGTCATTTTATTATATGTTATCTTACGTATTTTGAGAGCAGGATATACATAAATTTGTGACACTCAATGTGGAGGTGCGGCGTTTTGACAGAGAGGGTTTTGCAATTAATTGAAACCAAGGATATGGACAGCCTCAAAGCTCTGCTGGCTGAGGCTGAAGAGATGGAGATTATAAGCACTCTAAACGACTTGCCTCACAGCGAGGATGTCATAGTGTTCAGGCTGCTTAAAAAGGATAAGGCGCTGTCAATTTTTGAGCTTTTGGACACCGATATCCAACGTGCGCTTCTAAGGTCATTTACTGATGTGGCTGCAATTGAGTACGTAAATGAGATGGCTCCTGATGACAGGGTGCGGCTGCTTGATGAGCTTCCTGCGGGGGTGGCGAAAAAACTACTGGCATCGCTTTCTCATGAGGAAAGGGAATCCACTTACACCCTCATGGGCTACAAGGCCGAAACTGCAGGGCATATAATGACCACGGAATTTATTTCCCTCCAAAAGAATATGACAGTAAGGCAGGCTTCGGAAAAAATCCGCCAGCAGGCGGAGGGTACGGAAACAATCTATACGCTCTTTGTGACTGATGGTGCGAGAAAGCTAGAGGGCGTGCTGTCGCTCAAAAGCCTGTTTCTTGCAGGAGCAGATGCTATAATCGAAGAGCTTATGCAGAAAAAAGCTCCCAGGGTTTCAACTGAAACTGACCAGGAGGTAGTGGCTAAGACCTTGCAGGAACTAGACCTTTTGGCGATTCCTGTCGTGGATAAGGAAGACAGGCTTGTCGGTATTATAACAATCGACGATGCGATGGATATCCTGGAATTTGAGGCCACCGAGGATATTTACGACCAGGCGGGTCTTGCTGATGTAACTGATAATGAAACAAACCGTAGTGAGGTTTTGATTAACGGCAGCATGTGGGAAATTTGGAAAGTCCGCCTGCCCTACTTGCTGGCGACAATGGTGCTGGGCTTAGTTTCGGGGCTTGTAATTGACGGCTTTGAGGAAACGCTGGAAGCCATACTCGGCGTGGCATTTTTCATCCCTCTCATAATGGGCATGGGCGGAAATATCGGTACGCAGTCCTCCACTGTATTTACCAGAGGAGTCGTGCTGGGGCATATTCAGATGAAAAATTTCCTAAAGCATTTCAGCAAAGAAATTGGCGTTGGGATGAGCATAGGGCTTCTTGTAGGTGTGCTCTCAGGGATAGTGGCAACTCTTTGGCTGGGCATGCCGCAGCTCGGCATAGCTGTGGGGCTGGCTATGGTAATTACCATGACAGTTGCAGCGCTTTTGGGTTTTCTGGTGCCCTATGTTTTAATAAAACTAGACGCCGACCAAGCCGCAGGGTCGGCGCCTATAATCACCACTCTCAAAGACCTTGTGGCGTTGGTAATTTATTTCGTATCCGTGAGCATTTTCTTGGGAGTATAGGAGATTTATACGCTACCCGAATCGTAAGTAAACCCGCGCCCGCGCACGTCCGTCACCACTGATGTCACGGTAAACGCACTGTCGTCATATCTGTCGATGATTTCGATTAGTGTTCTGTAATCGGCCGCATCAATGAGCATGAGCAGCATAGGAGTTTCCTTCCCGGAATAAGACCCTTTGGCCGGCAAAATTGTGACGCTCTTGCCCAGTTCCTTTGCGATATCGGCCAAAATAGCTTCGTGGTGCTGGCTTATGACTTTTATTTCTTTGCGCTTAGTCAGGCCGTTCTCAATGTAACCCATAACCATCATGGTGATGAAAATTGACAGTACCGCGAAGAAAAATGAATCCGTGTCAAATATAGCCAGTGAAAGTATGACCACAATCCCATCCGTAAGGAACATGCCGATGGAGGGTTTGAGCCCTAAGTATTTTTTCATTATAAGCGGCGGCACGGCGGTTCCTCCGCTTGAAGCCTTGTTTTTATACATAATTGACACGGCCACGCCGAATATGACGCTGCCGACAATCATTGCGAGCATTCTGTCCTGTACCAAGCTAATGCGTGGCATAATGTCGATGGCAAAGGGCAGCAGCCCTGCTCCGATTATGGTGTTAATGCCCATTTCTTTGCCGAGGAATATAAACGCGCAGACAATTACTATTGCGTTGCCGATATAGACCACAATCGCGCGGTCAACGCCTATCCAGTATTCAAGAATTATAGCAAGCCCCGTGAGCCCTCCGGCAGCTATGTTGTGCGGAGCCATAAACATGTTGACGGCGAATGCAATAAGCCCAATCGCGAAAATAATCCATAGTAGTTTTTTTATCCAGTACTTTACCATTAGTTTGTCTTTCCCATCATATGTTATAGATTTAGCCCCTTTAACCGGAGAACGCAATCATATTATCATGCCCAGCTTTTGAAAGGAAGTAGTTTGTTGAAAGAATTTACAATTAGGCCAATAGTATTAGATGAGATAGATGCAGTGGCGGGCTTCATATCGAGAGGCTACTGTGACGATATATTTTTCCACTGGTGCGTAGAAAGCGATGAGGACAGGCACAGCATTGTGACGGATTACTACAAGGTATACCTCTTAGCTGAGGGCTGTGTAGCCCATGTAGCACAGAGCGAGTCAAACGAGATTATAGGCGCAACGGTATGGCTGCCGCACGATGTGGATGCGGGGATTTATGATGACATAGAGAAGGTCACAGGCAAGTATGCAGACAGGTTTCGGGAGGTCGCCGACAAATCCCATGAAAATGAGCCTAAGGACATGGCGTTTTATCAATTGGTGGCAGTTGTCACGGAGAAGAGTAAGAGAAGCGGGGGGACAGGGACCGCTCTTCTTAAGTATCACTTGGACATTCTTGATGAAAAAGGGATTGCAACATATCTTGAGGCCAGCACGCCGTACTACGGCAAAGGCCTGTATGGCAAGTTCGGCTATGCCCAGTATGGCGAGCTGATGCATTTCTCCGACACGGCTGTGCTGTATCCGCTGTGGCGGCCTGCTGGATTTAAGAAATAAGATTGGGGCGGTCGTATGAGCAATAAAAAGAGTACTGCTTTTATATGGGACGAGAGTTATTTCCTCCATGATGCAGGGGATGGCACATTATATGAGCCGGCTGGAGGGTACCTTGGTGCAGACTGTCCGGTAGAGAAGCCTGAGATTAAGCGCGGAGTTAAAAATCTTCTTGAAAGAAGCGGCCTTCTTGGCAAATTGGCGCATATACCCCCTGTGCCGGCGGCGCGGGAGCAGCTGGAATATTATCACACCGCAAGGCATATAGAGGCTGTAAAGCGGATGAGCATAAAGGGTGGTGAGGATTGCGGCGATTCTGCCATTGTGGGGCAGGGTTCTTATGAAATTGCCTTGCTTTCGGCAGGGGGTGCCATTGAAGCTGTGAGGGCCGTTGTGGGGAGCGGTGAAATAGATAACGCATTTGTCCTCACAAGGCCTCCCGGCCATCATGCTCAGGCGGATGGCGGTATGGGCTACTGTATATTTAACAATGCTGTTATTACAGCAAAATTTGCCCAGAAGGAGCTGGGTGTTAAGAAGGTATTAATTTTAGACTGGGATGTACACCACGGCAATGGCACGGAGGATGCTTTTTACGAAGATGACAGTGTGTTGTTTATATCTCTTCATCAGGATGGTTTGGAGCCTGCCGGCAGGGGCAAAATGGAGGATGTTGGCGTAGGCAAGGGCAAGGGGTTTACGGTAAACATACCTCTTCAGGCGGGTTCGGGTGATGCTGTGTATAGATATGCCTTTGAGCAGGTTGTGCTTCCTGCTGCGGAGCGGTTTGAGCCTGAGCTGGTTTTGGTTTCGGCAGGGCAGGATGGCAGCATTTTCGATCCGCTGGGTAGGATGATGCTCTCTTGCGAGGGGTACAGGTACATGACAAGGGCTGTGAAGGAGGTTGCGGGTAAGTACGCTCAAAAGCGCTTGGTCGTTTTGCATGAGGGTGGGTATAGCGAGGCTTATGTGCCTTTTTGTGCTCATGCGATTGTGGAGGAGTTGAGCGGAGTCGTTACGGATGTTATGGATCCTTTCATCTATGCGATGGCGGGGACTGGGTACGATGAGCTGTTGCCGCACCAGAAGAATAAAGTTGACGAAATTAGGAGGTATTGGCTGGGGAGCTAGGCCGGAACCTAGTGATGTCAGGCTGAAGTA
>WQRL01000137.1 GCA_009786775.1 Oscillospiraceae bacterium | reverse complement strand
TCTCCGAACAACGTCAGTTCTACTGTGTAGGGCTGTCCCTGATTGAGTACGATATCCAATACTTGCTCGTTTTCAAGTTCGGTGTCTACAATTCGTTGCCCGCGCTCGTCTTTGATTGTGCTAGCAACGCGCCTATTGCCGGCAAAAATTGTAACCTCTGCATTAAAAGTCTCTGACATTCGGTCTACAAAATCTTCGGTATAGAAGAATACTTGCGCAGAAACCGCGCCGATAACAACGCCGTTTTCAAAGACAGGCACGGCGGCTGTAAGCCCCATAGGCATAGCTCTGGTTTCGGAATAAAGCGTCATAGTATTGCCGCCCAACGCAGCAGACATATGAGCAGAACTTCCAATGTTATCGCCATAAGAACTCATGTCGTGAAGGCGCAAGATGACATTTCCTTCCTGATCAGTCACTACAAAACTGTCCATCCCAAGTTCGCCTCGCCTGTCCGCCAGGTATGCTTGCAATGTTTGTCTGACCTCTTCATGGTTTACACCATCGTTCCAATTCCTTACAGAATCAATGATGGTCTGGCTGCCGGCTACGGCTAAAGCGCCGGATCGATTGCGCTCTGCAAGACCGTTTACATAACTCTGTGCAATTTGTTTAACCGTAGCTACCCTCTCGTCACTTAAATCGTCTGAAAGATTTGTTACGGATATCATCACAAACACAACGAGCAACGTAACGAGCAGGACCAGGATAATGCAGACCGGTAAAACAATTTTAGTTCGCACTTTCCAGTTTTTTAGCATAGTTAGCATGTAGAGTATGGCCCCCTTTTATTCTATTTTTTTTGCTATACATTAGTATCGAAATAAATTTACTTTTCTTGAGCAAAAAAAATATTAATATTTCCACGCAAATTGAAAAGCCATCCATGTCCGGGAGAGTGTCCGGGTATCGCCAAGGCACGAATGGAGTGCGTAAACTTTTGGTTAAAGATACTGCCGAAACTGATATTTCAAATTCGGCAATATGCAAACGCTAAAGGTTTCTAGCATTCCTACGCCTTGGCCGCACCGTCTTGCAACAAAAATCCTGCGTTTTGTTGTACCCAAACTTTATCGGTGCTTTTGAACTCCCCGCCGACTTCATCACGACGATGGAGATTGAAGAACAACGCCAAGCCGAGGAAGCACAGGCTGAAAAGGTACGGCTTGCCAAGGAGCGTGAAAAAGAGCGTTATACAGCGAAAAACGAGGAGAACAGGCAAAAAAGCAAGGAGTTTTACGCCCGCCGCGCCCCGACCTCTTCCAAAGAACAGCGAATTCTTGTGTGGAAATTTGGCGTGAGTATGGTACAATTAGCGATAGAGTAATTTTGTTTTGCACGTTGTTCGGCTTTGTTGTGGGCGGCGTGACGAATTTATATTTCCCGACAGAAGAAAAAGTATGGGCAAAATGGAGTTTAGGGGGATGAACATGACAATTGATAGGATTGATTGGCATTGGGACGCGATTACCGATGAAATTCCAGATGACGAACATTGGGAAAGAGCGGGTGCACATATTGGCTATTTTATTGAATGGGCATATAAAAAAGGTTTGGCACCAAGCAACCCCGAAACTCACGATGTTGACGAATACAAGAAAGTTGCAAATTCAGAAAAAAATGGAGTACAATTCTTAATTGAGAACTGTGATACTAAATTCTGGGAAGAAGATTTAATCGAGCAGGGGCAAAAATTTGCAAGATTTGCTTATGATGCATATTTGCACAATTTTGAAAAGATTGTAGGTCACGAACCTTACACTACTAAGTACAATCAACAAGATTTGAAAAATGTCTCAAAATACCTAGATAAAGTTTATTTGGATTATTTAGCAAAACCACCGTTAGAATCCGTCAACAAAGGTAGACAATCTTTCCTTCAAAGACTAAAAAGTATGGTGCTTAAGTAGACAATAGCATAATCCCTGGCAACACGTAATAAGCATTAAGCAAAGCAACAAGCCCAAAAGCCCCACAGCGTAATTATTGAGATTAGTAGAGTGAAAACGGTAAAACCGTCTGCGCTATTGCGGCGGCAGCTTGTCGGCTCGGCATGGCTGCTCCGCATACTTGACCTTCTCCCAAAGAGCAGATTAAAACTAAAACCACTTGACTTATGCGCATAATACGCGCATAATGTTATATGGGAGGCAGTAGCATGAAGCGGCGTGATTTAATAAAAAAGCTTGAGCAACGGGGATGGTATTTCCTGAGAGCAGGAAGCAATCACGATATATACACGGACGGTAAGCGCATCGAGCCGATAGGTCGCCACACAGAAATTGATGAAGACCTAGCGAAGAAGATATTAAAGCGTAACGGCATTAAGTAGGAGGGGTTATTATGAAGATAGCATACCCGATAATTATTACGAAAGGCAAGAAGTATTTAATTGTCTCTATTCCGGATTGTGAAATTGATACACAGGGAGAAACCATTGTAGACGCTATTGACATGGCACGTGACGCAATTTCGTTATGGTGTGTAGGGCAGCAAGACGCAGGAAGACCTCTGCCTCCACCATCTGAAATTACGGCACTTAAACATAACAAGGACGATATATTATCATTAGTTGACGTTGACATAGATTCATACAGGCGTAAGTTAGATAATAGAACTGTACGGAAAAACTTAACTGTTCCATCGTGGCTTTGTGAGCAGGCTGAAGAGGTGGGGATAAACTTTTCAGGGGTGTTGCAGGAAGCGCTAAAGCAAAAATTAGGATATAAAAATGATGCCTGACAAAACCTCAAATGTTGTCTGAGGACAATATATATTTTCACCACCTGAACCAATCGTGCAAGTGAGCACAAGAAAAGGAGTAGTTGTTAGCTACTCCCCACTCAAAAATGTTGTATAAAAGCCAAGTGTTCTTACAACTTCAAATGCTGTAAGAACACTCTCAGCATGGTCGGAGTGACAGGACTTGAACCTGCGGCCTCTTGACCCCCAGTCAAGCACGCTACCAACTGCGCCACACCCCGATGTTTTGTCAGCGAATGATATTCTAGCACATGTGCATGCTAGTTGACAAGTCCTTTTTTCTTAAAATATTCCTTTGCGCTCCTGCAATCCTTTTGGATTTGGGCTTTGAGATGGTTGACATCTTCAAATTTTATCTCGGGGCGTATGCGGGCATGAAACTCCACACGGACTTGCCTGCCGTAGAGATTGCCTTGGTAGTCTAAAATATGGGTTTCGGCTGTGACTTGCTCTGAATCGGCGACGGTCGGGCGGATGCCTATGTTTGTGACACCTATGTGCTCACTTCCGTCTTCAAGGTAGACTTTAGTTGCGTAAACGCCGTGGGCGGGAATGAGTACGCCAGGCTGAAAGCACATGTTAATGGTGGGTGTACCGAGGGTTCTGCCGAGCCTGAAGCCAAAACGTACAAGGTCGGTGAGCATATGGGGGTGGCCCAGGAAGATGTTTGCGCGCTCAATGTCGCCGTCTAGGAGAAGTGTACGGACGTAAGAGGAGCTGGATGTGATGTTGTCGAGCTTCACCTCTGGGATTATGTCGCAGCCTATTCCGAGCTGTGAGCATTTTTGTTTTAGAAGTTCGCTGTTGCCTTCGCCTTTGCTGCCGAACCGGAAATCAAATCCTGCCACAAGGTGGCGGGCACCGAACTCGTTATAGATGTGGTCAACAAACAAAGCCCAGGGCATTTTGGCTGTGCTTTCATCAAAATGGAGAAATATTATATCGTCAATGCCAAAAACACGCTGGATGAGTCCGGCTCTGTCTTCGGGCGAATTTATTAAGACCACTTCTTCGCTTTGCAAGAGGTTTCGCGGATGGGTGTCAAATGTAATGACGGAAGGGACGAGCTTTTTCTGTTCTGCAATATCAATTGCCCGCCAAATTAGTGCAGAGTGCCCCAGATGTACTCCGTCAAAAAATCCCAGTGCTATTACGCGGTGCTTGTAAGTCATATACTGTTCTCCATTGGTTCAAAAAAACTTTTAATTAACTTGCTTTTTCTGTCGACCACTTCAGCGAGAGCCAAGAACTCTCCTGAGGGTCCGTAGAACCTGTAACGCCCGCAGGGCTTGGAAATAGGGAAACTTGCGCCGTTTTTTACTTTGGAGGTTTCGCTGTCGGTGAGTGTCAGTGCAGGGAAGTCTGAGAAGAAAGAATCAGTAGGGAGCAGCAGTTTTGAAATCTCACCGTTGCTTGCCGCTGTGAGAATTTCGTCCAATGAGTGAGCCTGCTTAATGGTGAAGCTGCCGGCTCTTGTCCGCCGCAGCGCGGACATGGTGCCTCCTGTTCCGAGGGCTGCGCCGATATCATGGCAGAGTGTCCGTACATATGTTCCTTTAGAGCTCACGACCCTTAGTGTGAAGTCTGTGGGCTCAAGGTTTGTTAAGTTGTGTGTGCTGCCGGTGTTATTGATGCCATCAAGGAGCTCAAGTTCAAATATAGTTATAAACCGGGCGGGGCGTTCTATTTCGATGCCTTTGCGTGCCAGCTCATAGAGTTTTTTTCCATCTTTTTTAATCGCTGAATACATTGGGGGGATTTGATTTTGCGGGCCTGTGAAATGTGGCAAAATGGCCCTGACATCCTCTGAGGTCTTTTCAGAAACAACCTGATTGAGCACAGTGCCGGTTATATCCTGCGTGTCAGTAACAACGCCGAGCCTTAGCCCTGCGATGTACTCCTTGTCGGCATTTTCGCAAAACTCGGCAGCCCTGGTTGCGCGCCCGACAAAAATAGGCAATACACCAGTAGCCATCGGGTCCAGTGTGCCCCCATGGCCGATGCGCCTAGTTTTCAAAGCACCCCGCAGCTTTGCGACAACATCGTGGGATGTCCAGTCTGTGGGCTTGTCAACTATGAGAATTCCGTTCATAGATTATACTTCCGCAGGAAAAAATTCCTTGAGCACCTCGACTAGCTCGGCCTTTACTTCTGAAATGGGCTTATCCTGCGAAAACCCTGCTGCCATTTTGTGACCGCCGCCGCCGAAATGGGAAGCGATGGCGTTGGCATCAATATTTGGTGAGGTTCTTATGGAGGCCTTGCAGTCAAGCGGTGAAGAAAGTTCACGCAGTGTAATTCCGCATTGAACGCCCTGGACAGAACCTGGTATATTTGAGATGTCGTCTATATCATCCTCGTTAGCGCCTGCGGCTTGCAGCATCTCTCCTGTTATCGCAGAAATTGCCACTTTTCCGCCGAAATAAAAATCCAGCCCCGCATTTATCATACCCTCTACTTTAATCCGGGCGCGGGTTTTGGTTCTAAACAAAGCCCTGTTGATTTTGACGTGGGGGGCTCCTGCTTTTACCACTTGCGCTGCTACGGAGAGGGTGTTGGCAGTGGTGTTGGCGTAAGAGAAGCAGCCTGTGTCCGTTGTAATGGCCACGTAGATGCACTCGGCGCTTTTGGGGCTTATTTTGCCGCTCAGCTCCATAAGGATTTCGTATATTAGCTCACCGCATGCGGCAAACTCATGGTCAAGGCATGTTAGCTCGGCATACATAGTGTTGGACTGGTGGTGGTCAATCGACAGGGAAACACTTTGAGTGTACTTCTCACTGTCTTTAGGAAACAGGGTAGGGGAGGCGGTATCGACCAAAATCACATGCTCGTGGGCAAAATCCTCAGGCGCTATTAAATCGGCAATATACTTGCTGTAGCGCTGGGTTATCTCGGGATTTTGGAGGACATAGGCGGTTTTGCCTATATCTCTAAGCCCCTGTGCAAGCGCACCGGCGCTGCCGACGGTGTCACCGTCAGGGCGCCGGTGTGTTAAAATTAGATA
>WQRL01000136.1 GCA_009786775.1 Oscillospiraceae bacterium | reverse complement strand
CGGCTGCGGGGGGCGGGACCCCTTGTTTCTGGCCGAGAACTTTATCCCATTTATACAAAAGCATATAAAGCCGCTCCTGTCGGGAAAGGATATAACGACATTTAGGGAAATGGCTGCGGAGATTGAACAGCTTGAGATTGAGGGAGTGCGCCTGCACACGGCAATACGCTACGGAATAAGCCAGGCGCTTCTGGACGCAGTGGCCAAGTCAAAGCACAAAATGATGTGTGAGGTAATCTCAGAAGAATATGGCACTAAGCTCACGAAGCAGCTAATTCCGATTTTCACTCAGTCGGGGGATAGCAGGTATGAAAATTCTGACAAAATGATTATAAAGGGCGCACAGGTTCTCCCTCATGGCCTGATTAACCATGTAAAAACAAAGCTCGGGCAAAGCGGTGAACTTTTGGAGGAATATATAACCTGGCTGCGCAACCGCATAATTGCCTTGCGCTCAGACGAGAGTTATAGCCCGGTTTTGCACCTCGATGTCTACGGCACAATAGGCATGGCGTTCGGCGGAGATATTTTCGCCATGGCGGACTATTTGGCAAGGCTTGAGAAAGCTGCCCATCCATTTTTGCTGCGCATAGAAGGCCCGATGGATGTGGATGACCGGGAGCTTCAGATGAAAGCGCTCCGCGAGCTTACCGCACTGGTGGACGGGCGGGGCATCAAGGTCGAGATTGTGGCCGACGAGTGGTGCAACACACTTGAGGACATTAAATATTTCACCGACAATAAGGCAGGGCATATGGTGCAGATTAAGACCCCGGACCTGGGGGGCATCGGCAACATAGTTGAAGCGGTTATATATTGCAAGGAGCGGGGCATAGGTGCTTATCAGGGAGGCACTTGCAACGAAACTGACCGTTCGGCGCAGGTCTGTGTCCACCTCGCTATGGCCACGGGCCCTGACCAGATACTAGCCAAACCCGGCATGGGTGTGGACGAGGGATATATGATAGTCTACAATGAAATGCAGCGCATATTGGCGATTTCTAAAGCAAAGGGGCTTATTTAGCCGAAAAAAGGAGTCTTGAGCATATGCAAAGAGAAGAATATAGGATACTATCCACAACGGCAATTTTGGGCTACGGTTTCCCCGTTTCTTCGTTTGAAGAGGGGATGAAGAGAAATCCACACCTGATTGCAGTTGACGCAGGTTCCACCGACCCCGGTCCATATTATTTGGGAGCGGGTATCTCCTTTACGGACCGAAGCGCAGTAAAGAGGGACTTAGAGTACATGATTAAGGCGGGGGTGGAGAGAAATATCCCCGTTGTAATAGGCACAGCCGGTGGCAGCGGAGGCAAGCCTCATCTCGACTGGAACAGGGAAATAATAGAAGAAATAGCGCAGGAGAACAATCTTAAATTTAGGCTTGCGGTAATTAATGCCGAGCTGCCTAAGGATATGATTAAAAGCGGGCTAAAGGCAGGCAAAGTCACCCCCTTAGACCCGGCACCGGAGCTTACGGAGGAGCTTATAGACGAAACCACCCGCATTGTGGCACAGATGGGTATTGAGCCTTTTATAAAGGCTTACAATGGTGGGGCGCAGGTGATTTTAGCAGGGCGCGCATATGATCCGGCATGTTTTTCCTCGCTGGCTGTGGCCAACGGATATGATATGGGTCTTGCCACGCACTTGGGCAAAATACTGGAATGTGCGGCAATTTGCGCAAATCCGGGCAGCGGGTCCGACTGCATGTTCGGCTACATAGGTGAGGACTACTTCCGTGTTGAGCCTCTGAGCCCGCTGCGCAAATGCACAACGGTTTCGGTGGCGGCTCACACCCTATATGAGAAATCTGACCCCTGCATTCTCCCCGGCCCGGGAGGGCACCTGGATTTAACCGGGACGGAATTTGAGCAGGAGACACCCGAGATTGTAAGGGTTAGAGGTAGCAAATTTGTCCCGAGCGCTAAGAACACCGTGAAGCTCGAAGGTGCCCGCCTTGTAGGCTACCGCACTGTATCAATAGCAGGTACGCGCGACCCAATAATGATGCAGAAGATGGATGATATAATAAAAGGGGTTAAGGAGCGGGTGGAAGATAACTTCAACCATTCAGATTCCGGTTATTATCTAAGCTTCGTACTCTACGGCCGCGATGGGGTGATGGGCGCACTTGAGCCTTTGCGCAATGCACCTAAATCCCACGAGTACGGCATAGTGATAGAGGCTGTAGCGGCCACCCAGGAGCTGGCTAACACAATTTGCGCTACAGCGCGTTCCACCATGCTTCATTACGGCTACGAAGGCCGCCGCGCCACAGCGGGCAATCTGGCATTCCCATATTCCCCAAGCGACTTCAAAGCTGGGGAGGTATATGAGTTTAGCGTATACCACCTGCTGGAAACAGACGACCCCACAGCTATTTTTCCCATAGAATATAAAGACCTTTAGGGGGAGCGACATGAAAACAAGACTTACGGACATTGCAAGTGTAATAAGGAGCAAAAACTCAGGCCCATACGAATTGACGCTGGACATACTCTTTAATGAGCAAGCTGACTTTGAAAAAATAAGGCAGGCTGGCTACATAAACGAAGAACTAATCTGCAAACTTTACAGTGTCACACCTGATAAAATAGTGAGCATCGTGGCTTTCCCCCCGGCCAAAGCCATAAAGGCCACGATTAAGCGCCCCCTCTGCTCAGGCGGCTTGGGGGAAACCGATGTCTACGGAGCCCAGCAGCACGCTCCGCTTCTGGACTTAGAGTTTGAAATGTAGGAGAAAATTATGCCATATTCCGCCAGAATGCAAAAAAGCCACCTGTACAGCGTGTTCTTTGCCCCTAGAGGCAATGAGCGCATGGCAGACCTAGGTATGCAAATAGCCCAGCAATACCTGAGCCCGTTTGATAAACTCATTGGCCTAGTGGGGGTAGCGGGCAGCGGCAAAAGTATGATAATAAAAGGGATGTTTCCCGGCCTTGAGCTCACAAATGACGATGAAGGGGTTAACATACGCCCCTTGCCGCTTCTTAACGTGGACGAAACAGGTTTCTACACACCCCACACCTACCATATTGATGTGCGTTTTGAATCGGCATTTGTGCAGATGCACGAACTGGCAGATGCCATTTTGTACGCTGTTAGCAAGGGAAAGCGCGTAGTCGTAGAGCATTTTGACCTGATTTACCCTATGCTAAGGCGCAATGCGCATCTTCTAATTGGTATAGGCGAAGAGGTAATTGTAACGCGCCCCACGCTCTTTGGACCTAAGCCTAAGGAAATATCCGATGTGGTATTTAACTCAATAAGGTCAAGGCTGATGGTTCACACGGCAGAAGATCTCTGCGAGTTTGTCTTGTGCAAGCAGGGGGTCGGTGTCCACAAGTACGAACATGCAGATGTGCGCAACGGTTTCATACTCAGCTTCGGAGAGAGGCCCAATATTGACCTTGAGAAGCTGGAGCAGGGAGTAAATGAAATAATTCAAAAAGACGTGCAAGTGTCGTTTTTTGATGAAAACCATATAAGCATCGGTGATGACACTCACAGATGCACCGGACCTAGGATGCATGTGCGCAGTACGGGTGAAATAAAGAAGCTGACCCTTCTAAAAGAGTTCTTGGAAGAGCCTATAACCGAAAGGCAGTTGCTCGTCGGTGTCGTGGGAGATATAGACGATGTAAATGACCTCAACCACCTGGTGCTTCAAGCCTAGTCTGAGCTCTTGTGCCGGAGGCGCCCGAAAAGGATAAGATTTGATTTGAATGAGGAAAAAATAAACCGGAAAGACAACAGTGATTTTTCAAAAGGCAGTGTCTCAGGTGCGATTGTACGCCTGGCACTGCCTATGGCTTTTGCCCAGCTTGTCAATGTGCTCTACACTCTTATCTCAAAAATATATCTGGGACATCTGCCCGGAGCGGGGCATTTGGCGCTTAGCGGGGTAGGTATAACCTTGCCCATAATTTTCCTCATTACGAGTGTCACAGCACTTTGCGGTACAGGGGGTGGCCCTCTTTTTGCAATTTTCCGTGGCAAGGGCGATGATGAGGAAGCCGAGCGGATTATGGGCAACTCCTTTACCATGCTTTTGTTTTTCGGCGTTATTATGACGGTGCTTGTGCTTATATTTATGACACCGCTTTTGTTTATTTTCGGAGCCAGCGAGTATACATATTCCTTTGCGAGGGAATATTTGACATTTTATTCACTCGGATCGATTTTTGTTATGATTTCTCTGGGTATGAATGTTTTTGTAAATGCCCAGGGATTTGGAAAAACAGTCATGCTGACCACCGTGATTGGCGCATCCGTAAACCTTGTGCTGGAGCCGGTTTTTATATTCGCGCTGGACATGGGGGTGCGCGGTGCAGCGCTCTCCACAGTGGCAGCGCAGTTTTGCTCAGCTATGTGGGTGCTGAGATTTCTTGTCCGCAAGTCGGTTTTGAAAGTAAAGCTCTCACGCATGAAGCCCCAGCTGCGAAGGATGAAAAAAATTATGGCGCTGGGAGTTTCGGGATTTATAATGATGCTCACTAATACCTTGTCTGTATTTCTGGCAAACATTATNACATGTCAGCGCCACGGCGGTGACATGTTTGTTGGGATTATGGCAATGATTTATACCCTGCGTGAAATAATCTCCATGCCGTTTTTTGGATTGGAAAGAGGTGCCGGCCCTGTTATCAGCTTTAACTACGGCGCAAAGCTATATGATAGGGTGCGGGCGGCAATTAAGTTTAAGGTCAGGCTCGCCGTGATTTATTCAGCTATTGCCACTACTCTTATTATTCTCCTGCCGGGCCTGCTGCTGCGAGCATTTAGCAATGACCCGGCATTAATTGCAGCAGGGATTCCGGCACTGCGGATTTACTACGGCATGTTTGTATTTATGGTCTTGCAGATGACGGCTCAAAACGTGTTTGTCGGCCTTGGAATGACAAGGCATGCTATATTCTTCTCTTTGCTACGCAAAGCATTTCTGGTAGCTCCGCTAACGCTGATTCTGCCGGAAATGGGCTTTGGGACATACGGTGTATTTATGGCCGAGGCGGTCTCGCAGCTTATAGGGGGGCTGGCGTGCTTTTTGACTATGTACGCCGTGGTGTACCGGAGGCTAAAAAAGCCGGCTATTACAAAGCCTATAAAATGACACATTGAGCGGCAAAGCTGCTTGACATTACTGATATAATATATAGTGAACTTATATGGATTGTCAGGGGGCTTAATGATGCGCGACTATAATGCAGAAACAGACCTACGGGTTGACTTTATACGAAAAGTACTAACTGATGCAGGTGCAAAAGGGGTTGTTTACGGAAATAGCGGAGGCAAAGACTGTGCACTTGTAGGAATTTTGTGTAAGCTAGCATGTGAGAATACTCTGGGATTGCTTATGCCTTGTGGTACAAAGCAAAACTACGGATCTGACATTACAGATGCGCTGGCTTTGGCTGAGAAGTTTAATATAGAATCGAGGACAGTTGACCTCAAAGACAGTGCTTTGAGCATAGAATCCGCCATAAAGGGAGTTACAGAGCTCTCTGATGCAGCAGCCTCAAACATAGCACCGAGGCTCCGTATGACCACGCTCTATGCTGTAGGGGCGAGTGAAGGGCGGCTCGTGGCAGGCACAGGCAACGCCAGCGAGCGGTACATGGGATATTTTACAAAATGGGGCGATGGAGCATGTGACTTTAACCCTATAGCCGACCTTACGGTGAGCGAGATATATGAATTTCTGGAGCACCTTGGAGCCCCTGAGAGCATCCGCAAGAAGCCACCGTCAGCGGGCCTGTTTGAAGGGCAGACAGAC
>WQRL01000135.1 GCA_009786775.1 Oscillospiraceae bacterium | reverse complement strand
CGTTGGACAATGGTTGGAAACATAGCGAAGCCGCCAAAATGCAAAGCAGATGCAAACGCTGACAGAGCGAGGGCAAATGCAACGGGAACTTTCAGAGCCATTAGGATGGCAAAACCTCCCAGCAGTATCGCAATAGAAATAGGGTCGCTCATTCAGGCAACTCCTTCCTGTTAATAATTTGTCCTGCAATTTTACCCAACATTACCAGAACCATCAATATTCCCGCAATTGGAACAACGGCATAATGAATTGCCGCAGGGAGTCCTGTTGCGGTTAAGGCTGTGCCTATTTCAAACATTCTGGATGCCATGCGGTAACCATAGACAAGTAAAAGGATAGAAAGCACTAAGATTAGAAAGCTGACAAAGACTTCTATCACAAACCTTGCCTTAGGGGGTAATTTCGATACAAACATACCAATGCCTATATGCAAGTTTTCCTCAAGTCCGAGGACAATGCCCAGAAACACAAACCAAATCATAAGTGTCACGGAAATTTCTTCGCCCCATATGGGAGGTCTTTCAAAGAGTTGCCGCATGATAACCTGATAAAATACCACACCAACCATCGATAGCATTAATACTATCGTAATCACATCTAGGGTTTTCCCCATACCACTAATGATTCTTTTATAATAGTTATAAATTTTCTGCAAGAGTTCTCACTCCTTTTCAGTATTGGCTTTTGGGGGACGCAACACGGTCCCCCAAAAGTTTTAGCTTACAATTAGCTCTGGTAAGCACGAATCATGGCTATGTAATCTGCAAGCTCGGGGTAATCATCCCAGATAGGCATGATTCTGTCAGTAAATGCTTGGCGTTGCTCAGGAGTAAGGCGGACAACTTGTGCGCCGGCTGCAATAGCTCTTTCTTCTGCCAGCACCTCATCCAGTGCCCATTTTTCACGCTGTACAGTAGCACCATCAATAGCGGCTTGGCGCAAAATTTCTTGCTGATTAGCACTCAGGCTATCCCAAACAGCAAGGCTGATTACGACAGCTTCCGGTACTCTTGAGTGCTCGTTTTCAGTAAAATATCTTGCGACTTCGTAGTGAGAAAAGCTGGTAACATATGATGGCCAGTTGTTCTCAGCTCCATCTACCAGACCAGTCTGGATTGCGGTGTATACTTCGGCAGGACCCATCGGTACAGGCACGCCGCCCATTAGTTCCATTAGACGAATCATAAGAGGAGCTTCCTGCATACGGATTCTCAGACCCGCAAGATCTTCCGGGGTGTAGATTGGACGTACGGAGTTGTATAAGCTGCGTGCTCCAGCATCGTGCCAGGCTAGAATGTACAGGCCATGCTGGCGGAGCATATCTGCAAAATATGTACCTATTTCACCGTCCAGCGCATCAAACATAGCTTCACGACCGTCCCAAACACCTGGGAGCATCAGCGCGTTGAAGTTCGGCTCAACATTGGCAATAATTGGAGCAGGCAATCTGACCATCTCTAATGTGCCCATCTGTACCTGTGCCATAACTTCCATCTCGCTGCCCAACACGCCGCCGGTGAATACTTCTACATTGAGAGAACCGTTGCTGCGCTCACGGGCATATTCTGCAAATGCGTTGTGACCGACAACAGCTGGGTGTGCCTCACCTGAGTGTACTTCGGACAGTCTAAGCGTAAACGTCTCTTCAGCCGCGGCAGGGTCTTGTGCGGGTGTTTCCGTGGCAGCACCTGGTGTTGTCGGTGCTTCCGGAGTTGCGGGCGGCGTAGTTTGTCCACACGCACCCAGAACTAAGGTCAGGGCAAGCAACGCGGCCAAAGCAGCAAATAAACTTTTCTTCATAACATTAAATCCTCCAAAAATCATTTTAAATTTAGACATATAGATCGACAGCGCTATAAACAAAAAACCTGGCTGCAAACCTTAGGGATGCACCCTCACCTCCTTTCCCAAATTAGTTACTGCGGTTACATAGATACATCCACATTAAAGTGCCCGCAAGTACTTACGCAAGGTTTCTCTCACAGCTCCCGTTCCGCTATAAAATTCAGATGTCATGGCTTCTATCTTATCCCCCAAACCGACTTCATACAGGTCAAGACCAAATATATCACACCGTGAAAACAGTTGATGTAATCGGCTCATATCCTGCGGAGCCGATGTAAGTTTAAGCTCCGAAACAATCGAAGAAAGTTCTTCGAGTTTAGGATCTGGCGAAGGCGTAAAAGGCTCTCCGGCATCATCAACGCCTCTGAGGTATCGGGCATATGCGGCAAGCGTTAGCGGAATTAGAGCAAGCGCCTTTACATCCATTCCTCGCTCTACATAAGCTTTTATGGTTTCACCGAAGCGAATCGGTAACTTTTGCGAGGTATCTGTCGCAATTCGTTGCGGTGCATCCGGCATAAATGGATTTGGTAGCCGCTTTTTTATTACGGCTTCCAGAAAATCTTCCGGCCGTATAATGCCGGGGTCTACTACAACAGGCATAGCCTCGTTATAAGCCATTTTTGTAATAAGCTCCACCAAATCCTCATCTCGCATTTCGTCACAAATACGGTCATACCCCAACAGACAACCAAAGATCGCAAGCGCGGTGTGCAGCGGATTTAAGCATGTGCAAACCTTCATTTTCTCGATTTGCGCTACCTTTTCCCGATCCGTGAAGATAACACCGCCCAGTTCCAGAGGAGGTCGCCCAGCAGGATAGTTGTCCTCAAGGACCATATATTCCGTTTCCTCCGCATTGATAAACGCACTTGTATTACTGCCCTTTATTGTCCGAACAATCTGTGCATCTGCAAAACCATCGGCTTCCAGAAGCTTTTGTACGGCTGCATCTGGATAGGGTGTGATTTTGTCAATCATACTCCAGGGAAAGGATACCACTTTTTCATCAGAGAGATATTCCAAAAACCCACCGGAAACCAACCCTGCTTCTATCCATGCTTTGGCATAGCTGTATACTGCATTTTTAACAACATCGCCATTGCGACTGCAATTGTCCATACTCTGCAAAGTTATCGGATATTTTCCTGCCTCAAAACGTTTATGGAGCAGAACCGTAACTTTACCTAGGGGCGCTTCAGGTGTTAATCCACGGTCTAGATCACCAGACGGCACGACATAACCCTTTTCCGTAATGGAAAAGCTTACCATTTGAAGGGATGGATTTTGGAAAATGTTCTTTAAGCGAACCCAGTCACCTTCAAACTGATAGTCAGCTTTCAGACTTTCCGTTACTGATGCAATGACGCGCTTTGTCATAGACCCGTCTGCGCCCAATGTTACAAGTAAATTTAAATTATCATAGGGGCGGTACGCTTTATCAATTACCTCATAGTCATATCCGGCCGCAACAACAACACCACGGTCATACGCACCTGTTTCCAAAATTTTCTGCAACAACGCCGCCGGAAACGCCCGAAAAATGTTACCGGCGCCAAAATGAATCCATGTCGGCTCGGAAAATGTCTTATCTCTGACCACTTGGATATCAAATTTGGGCAAAATATAGCCCTTATCCTCCCAAACCTTAGTCGGCTTGTTTGTCAAAATATCTATTAGCTTCATACGTTTACCTGCTCTGCCTGTTTTAGTTTATCTAGCATATCCCATACTCCCCATAGATACATGATTCCTAAAGCACGGTCGTAGAGACCATATCCCGGTCTGCACTTTTCATTCCATATATGCCTGCCATGATCCGGACGAACATATCCTTCATATCCGCAATCATGGTATGCTTTGACAATGTCTAAAATACCACTATCTCCATCACAGTCTCGGTGTGACACTTCCGAAAAATCACCGTTGGGAAAGTGTCTCACATTGCGGATATGTGCAAAGGCAATTCGGCTACAATATTTGCGCACCATATCGGCCACATTGTTTTTTGGACTCGCGCTAAAGCTCCCGGAGCAAAGGGTCAGGCAGTTGTGCGGATCGTCTATTGTGCAAATAAGCCTATCTATCGCCGCTTCGTCTACGATCAGACGAGGCAATCCGAAGATGTCCCAAGGTGGATCATCAGGATGAATGGCCATCTTTATACCACATTCCCTGCAGGTTGGCATAAGGGCCTGCAAAAAGTAAATGAGATTCGCCCAAAGTTGTTCTTTGCTTACATTTTTGTATGCCGCAAAAAGCTCGTCTAAGCGTTCCATACGCTCAGGCTCCCATCCAGGAAAAGTCATGCCGCCCTGCATACTCAGGATATATTCTGCCATCTGTTTAGGGTCGTCTAGAATTTTTTCCTTCTCATAGTATAAAGCCGTAGAGCCGTCTTCCAGCGGAAAAAATAAATCGGTCCGCGTCCAGTCAAAAATCGGCATAAAATTATAACAGATTACCTTCACTCCAAATGTGCTGAGATTTTTTATAGTCTGAATATAATTTGCGATATATTGATCTCTTCCAGGTCCAGCAGTTTTGATATCATCATGAATATTGACCGATTCTACCACATCCATGTCAAATTCGTATGGCGCAAGCTGCTTTTGTACTTGGGCAATCTCATCCGTTTCCCAAACTTCACCGGGCAGTTTGTGGTGTAGCGACCACACAATACTCGTGACACCGGGAATCTGTTTAATGTCTGATAGCTTGATACTGTCGTTTCCTTCTCCGAACCAGCGAAATCCCATTTTCATTGCCAGTCCTCCCTTTTATACGTTGGCCGCAAAGCCAAAATACCGAGCTGTGTTACGGTAAGATATATCCTCAACCATAGTACCCAAAAATTTCATATCTTTGGGATACTCTCCATCTTCTACCAGATTTCCTAAAAGGTTGCAAAGAATACGGCGAAAATACTCGTGCCTTGTGTAAGATAAGAAAGAACGGGAATCAGTCAGCATCCCAACAAATGCGCCCAAAACGCCGAAACTTGCCAAGGTGAGTATCTGATCTTCCATGCCGCGCTTCGTGTCATTAAACCACCAAGCGGAACCATGCTGCATTTTGCCAACCCCTTCCCCTTGGTAGCAACCGATGATCGAGCCCAATAGGGCATTATCGTTTGGATTTAAGGAATATAGTACAGTTTTCGGCAGAGAGCCCTCTTGAGCCAGAGCATCTAAAAAACCCACTAGCGCTTCACCAGAATCCCGGACGCTAATGGCATCAAAACCCGTATCAGGGCCCAAATGTTTGAACATGGCAGTATTGCAATTACGCTGCGCACCATAATGTAGCTGCATAACCCAACCTAATCTGGAAAATTCGCGGCCGAAAAATAGCATGAGTTCAGTTTTAAACATCTCCGCTTCAGTTTGCGTTATGCTATCTCCAATAAGACCTTTTTGAAAGATTTCTTCCACCGTTTTTTCATCACCTCGGCGATAAATCACATAGTCTAGGCCGTGGTCAGATGCACGGCAACCCATTTCGCTAAACAAGACAATCCGCTTAAGCAGGGCATTTTTCAAATCCGTCACATTACTAATCTTAATGCCGGATATCTCGGACAGTTTGGTAATGTACTCTGCAAAGCCTGCCTTATCAATATTGATTGCCTTATCCGGACGCATGGTTGGCACCACAACTACAGAATTAACCGAATCGTCTCTAAGGGCGCGATGCCATTTCAAATCATCTATCGGATCATCCGTTGTTGCTATGGCCTCAACCTTCGACTGCTCAATGAGCCCCCGCACCCGGTGGCTGTCCTGTTTTAGCATATGCCCCGTAATGTCCCAAATCTCCTGAGCGTTTTCACCGTTTATAACCAGCTTGCAATCAAAATACCTCTGAAGCTCTAGATGTGCCCAGTGGTAAACGGGATTTCCTATGCAGTGGGGCATGGTTTCACAAAACTTCTG
>WQRL01000134.1 GCA_009786775.1 Oscillospiraceae bacterium | reverse complement strand
AGCCACCGCCTGGCCCGCCATTTTGATTGCCTGCCTGCCAGCCGGCACTTGCGTCATCCCTCTGCTCGGGGCTGCCCTCTACAGCTCCGTCCTGGCTGCTCTCGCCGTTTAAGAAAGCTGAGAATCCAGCATTTGTGACAAAACGGGTCAGCATTGCAGCAAACTCAGCCCTTAGCGCATTTGCCAGCGGAGCAAAGCGGTTGTCAGGATGCCCGTTAATTACGCCTGCCTCAAATA
The DNA here is from genome assembly GCA_009786775.1 of Oscillospiraceae bacterium. Taxonomy (GTDB): domain Bacteria; phylum Bacillota; class Clostridia; order Oscillospirales; family Oscillospiraceae; genus WRMH01. Next base: position 5,543 of record WQRL01000134.1, on the reverse strand, counting down.
AGGCCTGCACTGCTGTGTAGGCGTGAACTGCGATGTCACCGCTGTCGGCAAAGCCTGTGTAGGTACGCTGCGCAGATAGCTCAAACCCCTCAAAAGCGGCGTAACGGGCCATCATGGCTGCCAAATCTTGCCGGGTGATGTCCAGGTGGGGGGCGAACCTGCCACTGCCTACACCGTTTACAATGCCGTTGTCCGCTGCCCAAATGACAGCGTCTGTGTACCATGTGCCCAAGGCCACATCGTCAAAAGGATTTGTTATACCCTCTGTGCCGGGGCTCCCAGCCATGCGGTACAGCACTGTGGCAACCATTGCGCGGGAAGTTGCCAAATGCGGGCTAAATGTGGTTGCACCTGTGCCGTTTTTGAGGTTTGCATTGCTGACAAACAGCACATAGCCGTGGTACCACGCACCTTCGCGCACATCTGTGAAAGGATGTGAGTCAGAGGCTATTTCAACTGCAACTGTAGGAATTATGACAGAAAATGCCATTACAATTGCCAGGATTAATGCACCGATTCTCTTTCTAGTATTTGCCATATTTTACCGTCCTCCAAAAATTTTTAAAAATTCCACCGCCGTTATTGGTGGCCTATTTTGATCAACATTCTGCATTATATAAGCTGCTATGGCCTCTGTCAATAATTTGATGCCGAAATCTATAAGAAAATTTACGCATGAATATGTGAAAAATTTCAATGTACGGAATTGGTGGTTGAGATTTGAGTGTTTTTTGAGCGTTAAGTGAGAAAACGGCTTTAAATCCGAGTTACAACTATAGATTATGGCGGGCTGGCAGGTGCATTCAAAATGTCACAGCCCGGGACAGCTACTTTTAGGCTGCATTTTAGCGCAGTGCAGCTTATCGCCACACTGCGCCAATTTCGCAGAAACGTATATGTGTAATAATTACTTAGCGGGTACTGATGGTGTGCGCTCAGGTGCAATCATTGTGCTAAATTCATCCAAGGTCATAGCGCCTATATCACCCTCGGCTCTTTTTCTTACAGTGACCTGCCCGTTTTCGGCCTCCTTGTCGCCCAGCACCAGCATGTATGGGATTTTCTGCATTTGTGCCTCGCGGATTTTGAAGCCGATTTTCTCACTGCGGAAGTCGGTGTCTACGCGGTAGCCAGCCGCAGTAAGCTGGTCAGCAACCTCTTGAGCATACTCCTTCGTGCGGTCGGTTATGGGCATTACTATGACCTGCACGGGTGCAAGCCACAGGGGGAAAGCCCCGGCATAGTGCTCAGTTATGATAGCTATGAAGCGCTCCAGGGAGCCTAGCACCGTTCTGTGAATCATCACAGGCCTGTGCTTCTCGCCGTCTGCTCCCACATATTCAAGCTCAAAGCGTTCGGGCATTTGGAAGTCCAGTTGCAGTGTCGCACATTGCCATGAACGCCCCAGGCAGTCCACGAGATGGAAGTCTATTTTCGGCCCGTAAAATGCGCCGTCGCCGGGGTTTAGGCGGTAGTTTATGTTCTTTTCGATAAGTGCCTCTTCCAGCAGTTTTTCCGCGGCATCCCATCTCTCAATCTCGCCCATGAACTTACTAGGACGGGTGGAGAGCTCAACCCTGTAGTCAAAGCCGAATACCCTGTAAATCCTGTCCACAAGCTCAATTGTGGCGACAATCTCCTGGGGGATATGTTCGGGAGTCATGTAAAGATGGGCATCATCCTGGGTGAAGTTGCGCACGCGCATGAGTCCATGCAGGGCACCAGAGAGCTCGTGGCGGTGGACTACTCCGAGCTCTGCCATGCGGACGGGCAGTTCCCTGTAGCTCCACAGCTTGCGCTTGTAGGCGAGCATTCCGCCGGGGCAGTTCATGGGCTTAATGGCGAAGCCAGCCTCGTCAATCTCGGTGAAATACATATTGTCCTTATATAAATCCCAGTGGCCTGAGCGGCGCCAGAGTTCCTCGCTCAAAATCATGGGGGTGCTTATCTCAACATAGCCGGCCCTGCGGTGCTCTTCACGCCAGAACTGCACCAGTTCATTGCGGATTATCATGCCCTTTGGGAAGAAGAATGGGAAGCCCGGCCCCTCGTCGTAAAGAGCAAATAAATCAAGCTCACGCCCCAGCTTCCTGTGGTCGCGCAGCTTCGCTTCCTCTATTCTATGCAAATGCTCATCAAGTTCGGCTTTGCTCATAAAACATGTGCCGTAAATGCGCTGGAGCATCTTGTTGTTTGAGTCCCCGCGCCAGTAAGCGCCTGTGCAGCTCGTCAGCTTTAAGGCATTGCCCTTAATCCTTCCGGTGCTGTCCACATGGGGGCCTGCGCACAGGTCGGTGAAATCGCCTTCGGTATAGAAACTGATTACGGCATCCTCGGGCAAATCATTTATAAGCTCGACCTTGTAAGGCTCGTTTTGCTCGGTGGCCCATTTGAGAGCGTCCGCGCGTGAGAGCTCATGGCGCTCAAGAGGCAGCTTCTCCTTGCAGATTTTGCGCATCTCAGCCTCAATTTTTTCAAGAATCTCGGGAGTTATGGTTTCAGCCACGTCAATATCGTAATAAAAGCCCTCGGCAATAGCCGGCCCGATTGCAAACTGTGCATCGGGAAACAGCCTTTTCACGGCATGGGCAAGTATATGAGAAGTGGTGTGGCGGTACGCATGCTTATACTCTTCATTTTCAAATGTGTATAAATTTTCTGACATAAAAATGATTATTCCTCTCGATAATTTTTGGGCATAAGGCTACCTTGAAAAAGTAATGGCCATAATATTAATAAACTCCCAACAAGTTAGGAGTCTACTACGAAAAAGTTAAAATGTCAAGAAAACACAAGGGAAAACCGGTGAAGGCATCCCTTGTGCATCTAGGAGAGGGCTCTAAAATAACCACTCATATTGCCGCCTTGCGTAGAGAATTCTACGTATATCCACCACATTGCCGTTTATGACGTAGAAAACTATATAGTTCTCTATGGGCAGAAACCTGTACCCGCGCAGGCGTAGTTGAGTATCGCGGGCAAGGGGGTTGCTTTCGGGAGAAGATGAAAGCACTGCGGTTTTGTCAATGAACAGTTCAAGATACTGCGCCGCGGCATCGCCCGGCAAAACCTCAAGGTGTTCCATGACATCATGGAGGTCATTTTGTGCTGCGGGAGAAATAATTACATTATACTCGTCCATGCACACCGTTCCTCAACCTCTTAGCAAACTCTACAAAGCCTACTCCTTCAGAACCTGTGGCAAGTTCAGCCTCAGATTCAGCTAGTTTGGAGTAAAGATCGAGCTGCGCCTGTTGACGTTCGTACATCTCAATACTTAGTACCACCATGTCTCCGACACCGTTTTTGGTAATAAATACAGGCTCGCGTGATGTGCGGCAAAACTCACTTATTTCGTTCGAATTGTTCCTTAAGTCAGAGATGGGCCTAATATTGGGCATAATTCACACAACCTTTTTTAGTTATTTATGATATAATTATATCACCATGCTGAGAATGTGGTCAAGGGAGCTAAACAAAGCCGTAATATTGCATTTATTTGAGTACAAACCGAAGGCCACTAGTTCATATATAAACTATTGTGCAGCCCACGAGTCAATAGTGAAATCAAGTAAAAAACCCAAAATAATTAAAAATCGTCCGTAAAAATAATTAAAAATTATCCATATGGACCCTTGTCCAACCCAAATGTTTGTGTTACCATTTATACATAACTCTTAGGGAGGCTAAAACCATGCTGGACAACGGGCTATTTTCAATAAGCGAATTTGCAAAATATTCGCGGACAACAAGAGACACATTACTGCACTATGACAGAATCGGATTGCTTTCGCCTGAGGAGCGGGGAGAGAATAATTACCGTTATTATTCTGAAGCTCAGCTCGCCATCGTGAATGTAATTAGAACCTGTCGGAAACTTGGGATGACGCTAGAGGAAATCAAGGAGCTCAAGGACAGCCGGACACCGGAACTGCTAGATGAAGTTTTTTTGCACCAGATTGAAAAGATTGACAGGAAAATTGAAGACTGGATTTGCGCTAAAAAATTGCTGCTAACTTTGCAAAAATCTATGCGTTCAGTTTCCAATGTGGATGAAGACCGTATAACTATTCAGTATATGCAGGCGGAGCCTATTATTTTGGGTGATTTTAACGATTACAGCGGAGGCAGGACGTTTTTTGACACCTTGCTGAGCTTCTATGAGGCGATTAGCAAGAAACATCCCGGGCTTGACTTAGATTACTTGGTTTGGGGGACTTTTTCCGCAGAGAGGATAAAGCGCGGGGACTGGACAGGGGCTGACAGGTTCTACTTTTATAACCCCGAAGGCCACGACAAAAGACCCGCTGCGCTATATGCCATAGGCTATATGCGCGGGAGTTATGCTGATGGGGATGCCCTTTACAGGCGGATTATCCAGTACATTGACGAGAATAATTTTGAAATAAGCGGCCCTGCATTTGAAGAGTACCCGCTCAACGAAGTTTTTGTTTCAGAATCAACTAACTATCTGTTGCGCGTGCTCATAACCGTGCGGGAAAAACAAGGGTAAGGCGATAGGCTTATAATTTGCCGAAAGGCTGGAAGTAACTTGACGTAAATAACAGACTGCGGACGCGCATTGCGCGTCCGCATATTTTGGTTTTATGGCTTTACTCTTCTTCTTGTTCCTTGAACTTCGATGCCGGGGCTTTGCAGATTGGGCATTTTTCAGGAGGCGCGTCTCCCTCGTGGACATAACCGCAGACGATACATACAAACTTCTTCATCTCTTTCTCCTTTACTACTAATTTATTTATAATAGTTCCCTAACTATTGTAGCATAATCCTTGGGCGAAAGATAGGCTAGAGGGATGTCAAATACAGTTTTGGCACCGTACTGGCCATTTTGATAAAATCTTATGCAGGCTCTCGCGCAGGCCACCATGACGCTGGCTGTAAATTCGGGGTTTGATTCGAGCTTTAGCGAAAATTCCACAACATGCTTGTTTTCGCCTGTTGTGCCGCTGTGTATTACCATGCCGCCGTGAGGCATTGCGGAGTGGCTGGCTTTTAGTTCATCTTCGCTTATGAAGTGAACCACGGTGTTGTAATCCGCAAAATAATTCGGCATGGTCTTGATGCTCTGCTCTACTTTAGCCTTGTCTGCTCCGTCCTCGGCGACGACAAAGCACTCCCTCAGGTGCTTATCCCTTGTTTCAAATTTAGGGAGGGCTCCCGAGCGCACAGCTTCAAGGGCCTTGTCAATGGGGATGGTGTACTGGACGCCGTTTTTAACGCCAGGGATGCGCCTTATGGCGTCCGAGTGGCCTTGGGAAACGCCCCTGCCCCAGAATGTGTAGGTTTCACCTGCGGGAAGGATGGACTCGGAAATCAGGCGCATCATGGAAAATAGCCCGGGATCCCAGCCGGAAGAAATTACAGCAGTGTGGTTTTTAGAAGCGGCGTTAATAGACTCCATGTACTCAGGGATTTTGGCATGCGTGTCATAACTGCACACTATGTTAAACATGGAGGCAAACTCAGGGCCCTGCACAGCCAAATCAGTGGCAGAGCCGCCGCAGAGCAGCATGACGTCAATT
>WQRL01000133.1 GCA_009786775.1 Oscillospiraceae bacterium | reverse complement strand
GGGGGGGGGGTTCACCCAGGGTCAAGAAGAGCAGCTCAAGGCACTGCTCACACGAAACGGCCCGCTGGTCATACTGGCCCGGCAAGGCCTCCACTACCAAGACGCGGACATTTTGACCCAAATCAGGGGGATATGTGTCGTAGTACAGATCGGTCTGAGGCTCAGAAAACACTGTGGTGCTTGCAGCTTTGAAGGCCTGCTCCGAAATGCCTTCGATGTCATACCTGCTCAGAATGCGCACTGACTCAACAGATGTCAGTCCGAGATATTCCCGGAGCTCATTAAACGTGCCTATGGCTTCAAGTGTGAAATTTTCCCTTTTTTCTGTGTAGCACCGAAATACCTTCATGGTTCCTCCTGTTAGTTGAGCATCATTAGGTTTATAGACCAATCGGTTAGGTTGTGAAAAACACTGGTTTGGCTGGGATTTGCTCCCGTAATTGCCCCGATGGGGGAGTAGATGGCGTGTCTTTTGTACAAAATCGGCGCAAAAGGCGCGTTGAGCGTGATCTCATTGAGCAGCCGCCCCGCAGCCCAGCGGATTTCACTGTCGGTTTCCGCTCTTAAAAAGTCCGCAATGAATGGGATAAAGTGGCTGTTTGCAGTGTAACCAAAGTTTAGAGGACCGGCCAGGAGCAGGGGGGAGAGGTCAAAATCAGCACCGAGCTGAATCTCGCCGTAATACATGTCGAAATTGCCCGAATTAAGAGCCTGAATGAAGCGATCCCAAGGCAGTTCGCGGACTACAACATTTAGGCCGTTGCGCCTGAGAGTGCCTGCAATCTGATGAGCCGCGCTGACCTTGTGAGAGTTTTCTATATTTACAATAAAGTCTATGGTAAATGGGGTGTAGTTGCCGAAACCGTCACCTACTTCAAGAAACATGTCGCTATTATAGTCATAGAGTCCGGCTCGGTCTAGCAGCTCACCGGCAATCATCTGGGCAGGGAAGCGGCGGTATTCCCACTGGGTATCGTAGAGGTGAAATGCCGGGGAGAGAGCCATGGGAGAGGCTAGGGTGAGCCCAGGCCGCTTTATGTTCTCTACGATATACTGCCTGTCAATCAATTCGCTTATAGCTCGCCTTACATCGGCATCCCGCAGGGCGATGTGGCGTGTGTTAAACCCAAGAAACTGGATAATGGAAGTTTCAAAATACCGGGTTTCCCTCAGACGGTTGAGCCTTATTTCAAATGCGTCATGGGGGTCGTCCCACAAAAGGCTCAGCTCACCTGTATCAAACAGCTCCGTGAGCTGCGTATCGGCACATTCCCTCAGGTGTATTATATAGATGGGCAGGTTTTCGTAGTCTCTATGTCCTTGAAACGCTACTAAATTCATAGCCCCCTCATAGGAAAACCTAAAAGGCCCTGTGCCGGGAGGCAGGTTGCTTCCGCTGCTCCCGCTTCTTATCACAGGAATATCCAGCAGGTGGGTAAACCTGCTGTTAGAATTGCGGAGCTCTATCAAAAATGTCAAATCGCCCGTGGACTCAACCCGCAAAATAGAGCCTAGGCGGTTTACAAAGCGTCCCCGGACCATCGCCTGCCTGAGAGAATAAACCGCATCCTGGGCAGTCATCCTGCCCCCGTCGCTCATGTTTATGTTAGGCAATAGCTCAAATTCAAAAAGAATGTTATCCTCGGTAGACCACTCGCTGACCAGTACAGGGTGGGGCATGAGGTTTCCATCCAGCGAGAAAAGGGTTTCATGGAGAAGCGAGCTTACTACAATGTTCTCGCGGGTGAGTGTTGTAATCGGGTTTAGCGAGCTGCCGGGATCGTAGCGCAGGGTAAACCGCCCCGGCTGCGGAGGGCTTATGACAGGAGGGGTGTACAGCATCTCACCTTCATACTCTTCATGGGGGATAGGCTCAGGCTCAACGCTGGCAGCAGGCTGGGGAAAGCAGCCCTGCAAAAATATTGCAGGCATGAGTATGAGCAGTATTAATAATCTTTTCAGATGATTCTTTATCAATTGTTGAAATCCTCTATAATAATCATGGCAGCTTGACTGCCGCGTTTGCCCTTTGTCTTTCTATATGACCAGTACTTATCGCAGCTACAGGATGTACACTCGTCCGAAACCGAGATGTCCCCGAGCCCTGCCCGCAGCAGAAGGAGGCGGTTTGCTTCTTTTAGATCAACAAAAAACTTATACCCGGCTTCTGTAATGCAGTTTTGCGCCTGAGAGCCCAGAGCTTCACGCAGTGCCTGGGGGACATCTGCGTCTGTTTCAAAGCAGCAGCTTGATATGCAAGGCCCTATTGCAGCGCAGATATCTGAGGGGTTACAGCCAAATGCCTCGCCCATCACCCTCACGGCCTCTCCTGAAATATCCGCCGCTGTTCCGCGCCATCCCGCGTGGACTGCGCCTATGACTTTTTTTACAGGGTCAAAAAAGAGTATGGGCACACAGTCGGCGGTGAAAACCGTCAAGGCAACATTGGGCTCATTTGTAACCAGCCCATCGGCTTTTCTGCTAGTAGGGGAGGTTAAGCACCCCCTGTGCTCCTTGGTGACAACCTCCACATCAGTGCCGTGTACCTGGGCTGAAAAAACTATATCACCGGGGGAAATGCCCATGCCCGTGCAGAGTGCATCATAATTTTTAAGCACGGCTGACCTATCGTCGCCCACGTTTAACCCGAGGTTGAGGGAGCTGTAAATGCCTTCGCTAAAACCGCCGTAACGTGTGGTGAATGCGTGTGTAGCCTTTATATTCGGCGCGGAAACAAACATTGCGCCGGAGCCGCTGCGCCATATATTTTCCGTATTTCCTGATTTATTATGCACAGCCTTACCCTTACGCACCGCGCCCGCAGCAATCCTTGTACTTCATAGGCAGGCCGTTGGGGCGCTTCTTGCCGCAGGGACAAGGCTCGTTGCGGCCGATTTTTTGACCTTTTTTCAAAGGCTGGCGTTTTTGCGGGCCGCCCACATTTTGAGCCTGGGCACTCATGTTTCTGGCAACGCCCCTGCGCTTTAGGGATTCGTCTTTTCTAAGGCGCACTACAAACATTCGGCGCACAACTTCTTCCTTAATGCCGTTAATCATCTGCTCGAACATGTCAAAACCGTCGCGCTTGTATTCGTCAACCGGGTTTGTCTGGGAATAGGCGCGCAGGCGCACGCTGTCCCTTAGGCTCTCCATGGCGTCAATATGCTCCATCCAAAATTCATCCACGACACGCAGCATTATAACGCGCTCAAGCTCACGCATAATAGGCATCTCCGTTCCCGGAGCGTTGCCGAGTTCGGCTTCCTTGGAGGCATAGGCAGACAGAGCCTTATCTTCAAGGATCCCCACAAGCTCTTCCTTATCGAAGCCGCTATCAGGCATTTCGACCTCGCCTTTTTTTAGAAATAGTGCTTCAAGGGGGAGGGTGATTTCTGAGAGCACTGAGGGGTCGTTTATAAGTGCATTGTGGCCGAAGCCTGAATCCACAGCGGATTCCACGGTTTCTGATATCATGGACTTTATGTTAGATGTAAGATCATCGCCGTCCAAAACCTTACGGCGCTGGTTGTAAATAAGGGTGCGCTGGGTGTTCATTACATCATCATATTCCAAAACAGCTTTACGGGACTGGAAGTTGCGGCTTTCAACCCTGCGCTGCGCCGACTCAATAGCGTTAGAGAGCATCTTCTTATCAATGGGCATGTCCTCTTCAAGGCCTAAAGAGTCCATCATGCCCATGATGCGCTCTGAGCCGAAGAGGCGCATTATATCGTCCGTCAGGGCTATATAGAATCTTGTTTCGCCGGGATCCCCTTGACGGCCTGCACGGCCGCGGAGCTGATTGTCGATACGCCTGGATTCGTGCCGCTCTGTACCTAGTATGTACAGGCCGCCTGCGGCCCTTACCTTTTCACCTTCAACTGAGGTAACTTCGCGGTGGGCAGCAAGCCTTTGAGCAAACATTGTTCTTGCGGCGATTATCTCTTCATCATCTGTTTCGGCGTAACCGGTGGCTTCAGCAATTTGCTCCTCGCTCATTCCGGCTTTTTTCATGTCATTTTTGGCGAGGTATTCGGCATTACCGCCGAGCACGATATCAGTACCGCGGCCTGCCATGTTTGTGGCGATGGTGACGGAGCCTACCTTACCTGCCTGGGCTACTATCTCAGCCTCTTTTTCATGCTGCTTGGCGTTTAGGACATTATGGGGCACGCCTTTTTTCTTCAAAAGCGCAGCGAGCAGCTCACTTTTTTCTATCGACACTGTACCGACCAGGACAGGCTGGCCCCTGGAGTAACATTCTTCAATCTGAGCTATAATGGCACTAAACTTGCCCATCTCGTTTTTGTACACAACATCGGGGTTATCTATGCGCAGTAGGGGGCGGTTTGTCGGGATTTCGATTATGTCCAGCTTATAGATTGTGCCAAATTCTTCAGCTTCTGTGAGGGCTGTACCCGTCATGCCTGAGAGCTTTTCATAAAGGCGGAAATAATTCTGGAATGTTATTGTAGCTAGGGTTTTGCTCTCACGGGCCACCTCGACCCGCTCCTTGGCTTCAATGGCCTGGTGCAGGCCTTCAGAGTAGCGCCTGCCTTCCATAAGTCGGCCTGTGAACTCGTCAACTATGATTACTTCGCCGTCTTTTACCACATAGTCCACATCGCGCTTCATTGTGCCATAGGCCTTGAGAGCCTGATTTATGTGATGAGATAGCGTGCTGTTTTCAAGATCTGCGAGATTTTCAAGAGCAAAATGCTGCTCAGCCTTGGCGATGCCCTTGGCTGTCAAAGTGGCTGTTTTGGCTTTTTCGTCAACAATATAGTCGCCCGTTACACTGTCATCCTCATGGGCTTTTTCATCTGTGGTGGCAAAGACAGTTTTTTTGAGCCGTGCCACAAATTCATTTACCTTGTTGTACATATCGGTGGACTCATCGCCTTGTCCGGAAATTATAAGGGGAGTTCTGGCCTCGTCTATGAGTATGGAGTCAACTTCGTCCACGATGCCGAAAATATGGCCTCTTTGAACCATGTCCTGCTTGTACAAAGCCATGTTGTCACGCAGATAGTCAAAGCCCAGTTCATTATTTGTGCCGTAGGTAATATCAGAAGCATAAGCCGCACGGCGCTCATCAGGGGTGAGCCCGTGTACTATAAGGCCCACTGTGAGGCCCATGTAGCGGTGAACTTTGCCCATCCACTCACTGTCGCGCCGGGCGAGGTAATCATTGACGGTAACTACATGAACGCCCCTGCCGGCCAGGGCATTTAGGTAAGAGGGGAGTACAGCGACGAGGGTTTTACCCTCACCGGTTTTCATCTCCGCAATTCTGCCCTGGTGGAGCACCACCCCGCCGATGAGCTGTACATGGAAAGGCCGCATCCCGAGTACGCGGTCACTCGCTTCCCTTATGGCTGCAAAGGCCTCAGGCAAGATATCATCGAGGGTTTCCCCATCCTCAAGCCGCTGCTTAAACTGCTCGGTTTTGCCTTTGAGTTCATCTTCGGAAAGTGTGCGGTATTCATCTTCCAGGCTTTCGATTTTTTCTATAATGGGCATCAGAGTTTTAAGTTCCCTGTCATTGGGAGTGCCGAAAATCTTTGAAAATATTTTGTTTATCATTACTTGAACCTTTCGAGTATTCAATAATCTTCTTATCCAATTGTATATTATACCATCAAAGAAAGAAAAAGTAAAACTTAACAAAAAAAGAGAGCCCCACACCAAAGTAGAACTCGGTAGTTTTGCAGCAATGAAAAGATGAGAAAACAGAAAGTATAGATAACTCAGCCCTTTCGGGCATTTTTTTGCGACTTTGAAC
>WQRL01000132.1 GCA_009786775.1 Oscillospiraceae bacterium | reverse complement strand
CGTTGGAAAAACCACCATGATTCAGCTCGCCGCCCGCTTCTACGACCCTGTTTCCGGACGCATCACAGTGGACGGCTACGATTTGCGTGATGTTACCCAGAACTCCCTGCGCAGCCAGATTTCAATGGTTTTGCAAGACACATTTCTGTTCACAGGCACCATCTCTGAAAATATCGCTTACGCAAAGCCCGGCGCCACAGATGAAGAAATCGCCAAAGCCGCTGCAATCGCAGGCATATACGACGACATTATGGAAATGCCCAAGGACTTTGAAACAGAAGTCGGCGAAAGGGGCATGAAGCTCTCAGGCGGCCAAAAACAGCGCATCGCCATAGCCCGCGCAGTTTTGCGTGATGCGCCCATCTTGATTCTGGACGAAGCTACGGCCTCTGTTGACATGCAGACAGAGGCGCAGATTCAAGCGGCCATACAGAATCTCTCAGGTTCCCGCACTGTAATAGCCATAGCCCACCGCCTATCCACAATCAGAGGCGCGGATTTAATCTTGGTGCTCAAAGACGGCCGGATTGTCCAGCAGGGCAGCCACAGTGAACTTGTCGCCCAGCCGGGTGTTTATCAGGAGTTGTGCAAGGTTCAGGAGCAAGGGGCCAGATTGACGGTATAGGCAGTGCAGCTGCCGCTCAGTGCGTCGTCCCCGCACTTGCTGCTATGTCCTCTTTATTAAGCGCAACCGCCTCAACAGCATATTCAATAGCCTTGGAGATAGTGGCGACAGGCATGCTGGGGGTGCCTTCGGGCTTATCCACCACTTGTGCGGTGTCAAACGGCACATGAATGAATCCTCCGCGGATTTCAGGAAACTCCTTGTCAATCATATAAAGAAGGTGGTACATGATATCATTGCACACATAAGTCCCCGCCGTGTATGATATGCTCGACGGAATCCCCTTCTCCTTGATGCTTTTCACCATCGCCTTTATTGGCAAGGTGGCAAAGTAGGCCGTACAGCCATCCTCCTTAATCACCTGCCCCAGCGGCTGATTGTTTTCATTGTCGGCAATACGCGCCTCGTGCAAATTGATAGCGACCTTCTCTACACTAATACTTGAGCGGCCTCCCGCCTGCCCGATGCAAAGCACTGCATCGGGCTTATTTTCAATTATTGCAGCCCTCAGCACATCCCCGCATTTGCGAAAAACCGTCGGCACTTCGGCAATTACAATCTCAGCATCGCCGATTACGCCAGGCAGCAGCTTCACTGCTTCAAACGCAGGGTTAAGAGGCTCCCCGCCAAAGGGGTCAAAACCTGTGATTAAAATTTTCATGCTGACTCCTATTCCTATACAATTTAATTAAATTCATCTCCCCCAGGCTTACTTCGCAGCCTTGACAACAACCCCATCTTTCATAATCATTTGCTCATCCGCATAAATCGTCGGCTCAAGAAAAATGATATCAAAATGGCCGTCGGCCTCAAACTCTCCGCCTAGGGCAATATTGCGCCCAAAGCCGATGTGAAAAGTCCCATAGGACGATTCATCTTCAATATAGCAATTGCCGTCACAATGTGAAAACGAATTCGTACCTATCCCAAACTCCGCAGTATGGTACATCCTCGGATCGTTAAAATCCTCGATATATTTCGAGAGTTTAGTGCCGCAAGGGCTCTGTTCAATTTCAGTGATGCGCCCGCCTTCAAACAGAATCTTAAAAGGCTTATCTACTTTGCCAAGATACCCCAATGATCCATCAAGGACTCCGGTCCCCGATGTCTGATCTTCTTCAATGGGCACATAGACCTCAAAACTGGAAGATGCAAANCCCCTGCCATCCTTCGCCATGCCATTAAAATAACTAGCTTCCCTGCCGATTTTGCGAAAACGCAAGTCCGTACCGAGCTTAGTTGTCACGCGCAAATGCTCCGCACCCTTTATAAATGCAAGCAGTTCCTGTGCCACAGCGCGGCTCTTCTGAGGGTCCATTGTCAAAAAATCATATTCCAGAATTGACCTATCATCGTTTGTGGACATAGGGAGCGAGAGAAAACGCGCACCGCTTCTCACAGCCACTTTTACAGCAGGCTTCGTTACAATTGAATAATTTGTCGCCCCTATAATCACATCATAGTCATCCACCACCCCGTCATGATCTTGATCCAGCAAGCCGACAAACCTAGTATCATCCCTCGGCCTCATTTCAAGTTCAACCACTGCGCCAACGCTCTCCATCTGCTGCTTTACCAGCTCCAGTTCCCTAATATGTTCCTCATCTGTAACTATTACCACTGACTCCCCGCTGCGCACCTGCATCCAATCATTGGTAACAATTTCTGCCCCGCGCTTTGCAAGCTCTAAATTCCGCATATCATTTTCAGGGACTGCGCCCCGCCTCCTCAACTAAATATTATCATAAGTATAATTTGAAACAGCATAACAGGCACTGCAATCGCCAGTTGATTTTTTATTACAGCATATTTGTCTTTGATATCAAGCATAGCCACAGGCACTATGTTGAAGTTTGCAGCCATCGGGGTCATCAGAGTACCGCAAAAGCCTACGGTAAGGGCCAGCATGCCGATTACTACCGGGTCTGCCCCCAGAGCGAGGACGAAGGGGTAGCCGATACCGACAGTCATTACAGTTATCGCCGCAAAGGCATTACCCATAATCATTGTAAACAAAACCATGCCCAGCGCGTACACTATGATGCCTATGGTCATATTCCCGTCCGGGATTAACGGGGCGACCAATTCGGCTATTACATCACCCACACCTGCCGCAGTAAACACTGCACCCAAAGAGGCCAGCAGCATTGGCAGCATACAAAGCGGCCCGATTACGTCCAGCATACGCCTGGAGTCGCCCAGAAACACCTTAGGTTTGTTATCGTGATTTAGGGCTATAAGCGTAACGGCTGAAATAACTACACCGACCCCCACTCCCACCAAGGCACCTAAACTAGGCACTACCAAGGCAAAGAAAATCGCAGACACGCCTATGGAAAATGCGGGTATGAAAATCTTCAGGCCAATTTGTTCGGCTTTCTTTTTGGTGTATTCCTCAGAGGGAACCTCTGCCCTGCCTGCCTTTACTCTCTTGAAAATTGGCGGCAGCGTCATAATCACTATTAGAACACCTGAAAGTGCCGATGGCAAAAAGCGCCCAAACATCAGCACAATGCCCAGCACACCCCAGAATATGCACGACCCTACCGGGGATTTGTTCTCCTTGTCCGTCAAGTTGCGGATTGCGGAGTGGATGCAGACAAGCCCCATTATTATAAACATTATTTCGAGAAGTTTCGCCGAAGTTGCAATTTCAGGGTTTGAGAAAAAAGTAACGGGGTTTATAAAACCTTCAAAAATCCTCATGATGCCGCCCCCTAGTTCTTAGGCGCATCTGCGCCTGAGCCATAATGCTTCTTCCTCTGAGCTCTGTCAACTAAGTTGTAGTAAATAATAGCCCAGACCATCGCAAAAATTGAAACTGGTATTACCTGCCGGACCAAGGCGAAAAGCTCAACCTCAAACCCAAGCCCCGCCAGTGTTTGCTGCACAAGGAGGTTTCCGCTGCCTGTTATAAACAGAACTTGCCAGAAAAACCACGCAGTGTTTTCCATCCCCGAGGACATACCTTTTATTTTCTCCACATGCTCCTCGTTGGGCACATCCCCCTTCGCCTCAATCGCCCCAATTGCCATGGGCATAATTACAGGGCGCACAAAGCCTGCCACGCCACCGAAGCTCACATTGAACATGGCAAAAAAGCCGCGCATAATGCCGTAAGCCCCAATTATTTTGCCCGGGCTGGCCCCCTTCACCTTTCCTATGAGCTTCGCCGCCGACTCCTTTAGCCCATTGCGCTCCATAGTACCGGTGACAAGAAGAATCAAAATGAAGATAGCCATGTTACGGTTGCTTACAAAGCTGCTGCCAATGGCGGAGAGCAACGTGATAGGATCCATCAGGCTAACAATTGCTGTGACGGTCAGCCCTAACAAAATAATGAGTATCGGCTCCAGTTTGAGAATAAATCCCACGATTACAATAACAATTCCAAGAAGTTTAATTAGTTCCGAAAATTCCATAATATTCAGCCCTTCCCTGTGACCGCAGCCACCGCATAACATTTGCCGGCACCCCTTCGTAGTTTGCGAAAACCCCTCATGTTTACAATTTGTTCACATTATACATGATTTGGACACAATTTACAAGTATTTCCCGTTATTTATTTGTTCTTTAATACAGCTTTAATACAGCACAGCAGAGGCAGCACAAAACAGCCAACAAATCATTGACTTAAACTTTATTTTAGTGTAAATTACTTCT
Organism: Oscillospiraceae bacterium; assembly: GCA_009786775.1. Lineage (GTDB taxonomy): Bacteria > Bacillota > Clostridia > Oscillospirales > Oscillospiraceae > WRMH01. The sequence goes on along the minus strand of WQRL01000132.1, from coordinate 1,507 downwards.
GTTGGACAATGGCGTTCATTAGATAGTGCAGCAAACTGGCAAGATTTAGTTTTAAGTCAGGCTGTCTGCGCATTATGTGATGAGCATCATTATTTTTTTACGATAAGGGGAATAATCAAATGAGCAACAAAATTGTACTCGCCTATTCCGGCGGCCTCGACACCACCGTTATCATCCCGTGGCTTAAGGAAAACTATGAAGACTGTGAAATTATAGCCTGCTGTGTCGATGTCGGCCAAGCTGACAACCATGATGAACTGCGCGAAAAAGCGCTGAGAACCGGCGCAAGCAAGGTGTATATAATTGATGCAAAAGAAGAATTTATGACTGACTATATCTTCCCAATGATCAAGGCAAACGCCGTGTATGAGGGCAAGTACCTCCTGGGCACTTCCATCGCCCGCCCGCTCATCGCCAAGAAGTTTGTCGATGTGGCTATGGCTGAGGGGGCCAGTTCCATCTGCCACGGCGCAACCGGCAAGGGCAATGACCAAATCCGCTTTGAACTTACAATTAAAGCCTTCGCACCCTGGCTTAAAGTAATAGCCCCTTGGCGCATCTGGGATATAAAATCCCGCGAGGATGCCATGGAATTTTTAGAGCAGCGCGGCATCGAAGTCCCCATGAAAAAAGAGGACAGCTATAGCCGCGATGAAAACCTCTGGCACCTCAGCCACGAAGGCCTTGAGCTGGAAGACCCCGGCCAAGAGCCAAATTACAGGCGCTTGCTGCAATTATCCGTCTGCCCCGAAGATGCCCCCGACACACCTGAATATGTCGAAATTGAGTTTGTGCAAGGCATTCCCACAAAACTCAATGGTGAAGAGCTGCCACCCGTCACCTTGATGGAAACCTTAAACAAAATCGGCGGCAGAAACGGCGTTGGCATTGCGGATATAGTTGAAAACAGGGTTGTGGGCATGAAGTCGCGCGGAGTGTACGAAACTCCCGGCGGAACAATTCTCTACGCTGCGCACAAGGAGCTAGAAAGCCTTACAATCGACCGCCAGACTGAGGTTTACAAAGCAAATGTAGGCTTGGAACTGGCAGAGTTAATATACACAGGCGAATGGTTTACCCCGCTGCGCGAAGCTCTCTCAGCCTTTGTTGAGAAAACTCAGGACGTGGTCACAGGCACGGTAAGGCTAAAACTGTACAAGGGCAATGTAATCCCTGCTGGCATTAAGTCCCCTTACTCGCTGCATAACATGGAGATTTCCAGCTTCACAACAGGCGATCTCTACGACCACAAGGATGCCGAAGGCTTTATAAACCTTCTCGGGCTCCCTCTCACCGTAAGAGCCATGATGAACAGGGATTTAGAAGAAAACAAAAAGGAGTCTGATGTATAGTGAAACTCTGGGGCGGGCGTTTTGACGGCCAAACAGATGAGATGGCAAACCACTTCCACTCATCCATATCATTTGACAAAAGACTATATAAACAAGATATTACAGGCAGCATGGCTCATGCACAGATGCTCGGCAGACAGGGCATAATCCCCGCC
>WQRL01000131.1 GCA_009786775.1 Oscillospiraceae bacterium | reverse complement strand
CTCTTATGACGGCTTTGTCATTTTGCACGGCACGGACACCATGTCTTATACGGCGACAGCCCTGTCTTTTCTTCTTGAAAACCTCGGCAAGCCCGTAATTCTCACAGGCTCTCAGCTCCCTCTTGCGCGCTCACGCACGGATGCTGCCCAGAACATGGTAACAGCACTTATTTTTGCCGCCTCAGACGGAGTACCCACTGTTCCTGAGGTGTGTATTTTGTTTGACAACGTGCTTCTGCGGGGCAACCGCTCCCGCAAGGTCAGTTCCACCGGCTTTGCGGGCTTTGACTCCCCCAACTTCCGCCCCCTGGCCAAAATAGGCGAGCATATCACAGTGGACAAAAATCTAGTCCGCAAGCTGCCCACCGAAGGATTTTTCATAAATGAATCCCTTACCGAAAATGTAATGATGCTGGATATTTTCCCCGGCATCAGCCCCAACATGCTCCGGAGCGTGTTTTCTATTAAAGAGCTAAAGGGTGTTGTCCTGCGCACATATGGCACAGGCAACACCCCCACTGACACTTCTTTTTTGCGGGAAATTGAAAATGCCATAACAGGCAATAATCTCGCCGTCGTCAACATAACCCAGTGCATACATGGCCAAGTCGAAATGGGCATGTATGATGCAAGCCTGGGGCTTCTTCGCCTCGGTGTTATAAGCGGAGTGGACATGACTCCCGAAGCAGCCCTAGTTAAAATGATGTTTCTGCTCGGCAGGGGCTATGACATTGACACAGTAAAAGATCAAATGCAAAAAGACATCTGCGGAGAGCAGAGCTTCAATGTATTTAACCTTCTATTTGAGAGAGGTCAAACGAAATCCGCCTGCGCCACGCTTAAAGCGCAGATGCTGCCGGCGGGATTTGAAAAAGAGCGGGCGTCAACAGCAAGCATAAGGTTTGACGGGATACGGACTGTGGATAGCGGCGAATATCTGGAGTTTGCCGTCTTTATGAATTATCCCTCTGCCGGTGCCCAGACCTCAACTGACATTGCCCAATGCCTCGGTGTCGTAAAGAAGCAGTATAGCGGCTACAAGACCGACTGCACTCTCCGTTGCACGGAAAAAGTGCGCAAAACAATATCAGACGAGGCCCGCCCGATACAAATTACCATTGTATCAAGAAGCGGGGAGCTCGCCTGGGACAATGTTGCAATTTCCATTCACACTGATGCAACTGTTTAGGTGTTAGGCGGCAGTGCGCCTTCCTATATGTGAAGTCTACGCAAAAATCAATAATTGTCGAGGAAATGTATCCTCTCCCCGTCTTTTTTGTAAGCAATTACAGCCCCCATGTGTACATTTTCCACGCTGCTAAAAATATGGCTCTCAACTAAGGGGTTAGTTTTTTTCATATCCTTAATTAGCTGCTTGATTTCCGTGCGCTTTGAGGCCATGCTCCCGTCAACGCTACAGGCATCCGTAAAGCGGCAGGCACACTGCAAGAAGTGCAAGTCGTGACTGTCGCGAAAACGCTTTATATCCGCTTCCCTGACCAGGTAAAGAGGGCGGATTAGCTCCATCCCCTCAAAATTATCGCTCCTTAGTTTAGGCATCATCGTCTGAACCTGCGCCCCCCAGAGCATTCCCATCAAAATCGTTTCTATGACATCATCATAATGATGCCCTAGGGCGATTTTGTTGCACCCCAGCTCTTTGGCCTTGCTGTATAAATGTCCGCGCCGCATTCTGGCACAAAGGTAACAAGCGGACTTTGGAATATTTACCACTGCATCGAAAATATCAGTTTCAAAAATAGTAACAGGAATGTCCAGGGCCCGGGCATTTCGCTCAATAAGCGAGCGGTTTTCAGGCGCATAACCCGGGTCCATCACCAAAAACACAAGCTCAAAGGGAGCCTGTCTATGCCTTTGGAGTTCCTGAAAGAGCTTCGCCATCAGCATTGAATCCTTGCCGCCTGAAATACATACAGCAATCTTATCCCCCGCCTGCACAAGCTCATACGTGCGGATCGCCTTTGTGAATTTGCTGAAAATGCTTTTCTTAAACCGCTTGCGCAAACTCTCCTCAACCACAGCGGCCTGCTCCTGCTCCGCAAACCGCTCCATAAGCCAAGCCACATACCCGCCATTTAAGTGAAACGCCTCAAAGCCTTTCTCCCGCAAGTCACTTACAACTTCGGCGCTTATGAGGCCTCTCGTGCAATATATTACCACCTTCTTGTCCTTAGGCAGTTTTTTTTCCAAATCCTCCCGAGACATCAAAACCGCACCGGGCAAGTAGCCGTTTTGAAAGGCCACCTCTCCCCTTATATCCGCAAGCACATAATCATTTAGGCTTATGTGCTCGAGATCTTTAACAGTTATTTCCACAATCTTTCTCCGTTTTGTAAACTCGGCAAACCGAGTACAGGTGTAGGTCATGCCTACACCTGTACCTATCTTGCCTACCCCAGAAGCTGCAAAGACCGCAAGCTCTGCTCCAGCCTTTCGCCATGCCCGTGGGCTATATCCAGTGGCGATAGTGTGATATCAAAATGAATAACTCCACCCTGCCCATTATCTATCAAATAAGTGGTGCCCTCATGCCCTTCACCTGACACAATGCCCATGTCCATAACATAAAACGGAAAATCCGCTGTGGGCTCACGGACAGAAATTCCTGGCCGCAGTATCTCCCACTCTGCAATTATATCCGCAGGCGACGTATTTGCCGACTGCCCGAAACCCATTATAAAGCCGCCGGGATCTGCCCACACACGGTACAAATCCTCTTCTCCGGCCCAGTACATAACCTCGTGGTTCTCCGCGAAATATATAACAAAACTTACAAGCCCTGCCGCATCAGTTCTCTCGACGAACGGGAAGAACGTCACCGTCTGCTGTGTGCCACTGCTGCCGACAACTTCCTCTATAGGTGCAAATACAAGCTCATCTTCAGGCTCATATGGCTTCGCATCTCCATTCTCATCCTCCGGCTCGCCATCGGGTTCTCCTGGCTCATCAGCCTCACCGCCTTCATCCTCAGGCTGTCCATTATCCGCCTCTCCCCCGCCGTTCTCGCCGTCAGCTGCCTGGCTTCCCAATTCCTCATTTCCTTCAGATGGGTCTGCTACAGAAGCTGAGCCATTTGGCAAATCTTCCGGAACACTAGCTTCCTGCCTGCATCCGGCCACCGCCAAAACTAGCACAACTGCCAATAATAAAATCAAAACTTTCTTCACAACCGCTACCTCGCAATCCTCATGTTTAACTCAAGCTACATTATACTGCATTTCGAAGCCCAAAGTCAACGAGATAGATAGCGTCAAAATCAATTGTGGCCGCGGTAGTTACTCGTCCCTCCTGTTCCAGTAGCCTCGTTAAAACAGTCGGACACGGGTGCTGCTCTGAGGGAAAGTGGAGCGGCCGCAGTCCTGGAACACAGATTTAGCATGGTTTCCAAGTTTCCTCTAGGGTAGACGTGACTGACGGAGGCCGCTTCACTTTTTCACAGAGTAGCACCCGTGTTCGACGGATGGTTTAAGATATGCATTAACTGTAATGTGGCCACAGCAATTTATTGCAACAGTAAAGATTTGAAAGGTTATTTTGAAAACGCTGTATTACTGTATTAGTCGTAGTTTATTGTGTACAAGCAGGCATATCCGTCCACGATTGTTACAAACTGGGTTTGTGTTTTGTCCCTGTAGCACATTATATGCTTGTTTAGGTTTATTACCAATTTCAACAATTCGTTAAAATCAGGCACTGTCATCGTCTTGTATTTTTCCAAATCCACCGGGTTTTCGTAAATCACGATTTCGCTAGAGTATTTTTTCAAAATACTGTCCGCTTCCCGCCGTTTTTTGTCGCAATCAGACCTCATCAGCTTTATAGTGTAGAGCAGTCCGAATACACTCAAGGCAAATACCGCCACAAAAATAACCACCCTCGGAAGCGTTATAGTTGCACCGCTCCCAGCGACATTGCCGGCCCAGTCAAAATTAGACCTGCCCGTCATGCTCAATGTATATATTTCCGTAGTCAGCGGTATCCTGTACCCCTGGGTTACCACCTCGTTTAGCCCAAAACCGGGGGCTTGTATTATGTGCGTGAAATCTATCAGAAGGTCTGCCGAGAAGCCTCGCAACCCCTGTGCTACTACATTTTCTTCTGCCATTTGACGCAATTGATCCTCTACAAATTCAAAATACAGTCCAATGTGATCTTTCGGGAAAACAGTATATGTCCCACGGTTAAAATCGAGCCTGTCTGACACAAGCTCGCCCCTTGTTTCCGAAAGCGGGATAACCTCTTCAAACACAATTCCGTTTAGATCCCCAGTTAAGGCTCCCATGTAGCGTATTACAAATCTTTTTTCAGCGTGATAACTGTAATATATCTGCATCTCCTCACTAAACGAAGCGGTAAAACTGCTATCTATTTCAATATAATCGGTATAGGAAATTAAAAAGTTAAGATTCGGCGGCATCGGGTTTTCGTCAAAAATATCATTTTCGAGATAAAACACACGAAAAGCCAGATTCTGATGGCCCGATGCCGAAACCGTGATATCTTCTCTGAAATAGGCGGCAAGATGGATTATGCCCACAACCACCAGAGCTAAAATGATAAATACACATAGAAATGCTATCCAGATGGGCGGCTTACCTGCTACGCTCTTTGCTATATTTTTTGCTGTATTTTTTGCGATATTCTTTGCTACACTTATTATTTTCAATCTTTTCACCTATCTTAACTTAATGCTATGTCAATGTGTGACGCAGGGCAGTAGATTCTGCAGCGGCAGCGCGCTCAGATTTCCGTGGGAATTTCTGCTACTGTACGAAACTGACCGAGGGAATATGAGCACACTGCCGCTGTAGAACCGGCTTCGAGTAGTAGTGCTAAGCAGTTCCCGGTTACCTAAGAATGCTTCGGACAAATATATAGGGATATCCAAAAAACGGCAACTGTGCGCGTACTATACCCAACACATCGTATTGAGGCACAGGGAATGGGTCAGCAGCATCGCTTGCATCGCCGCGGGTTACGTATTCCCGGTTACCGTCTGCATCCCATCTGAAATCCACAACCCGATGAACATACGGAACCCCTGTGTGGTTTAAGAAATGGATTACTTCACCCTCGCCTACCCGTATAAACGCTTCACCGGGGGGCACTCTTTCGACAAATACCAAACTCCCGCGCGGGGCGGTATCCGCCATAGAACCCGTAAGTATTACCACTGGATAAACAGGGAACATCCCCACGAAAAACGCTATAATCACAGCAACCACTACCACCGTGACTGCGTTTGAGAGGATTGGCTTTTTAGCGTATTTAAGCATCCTCTTTTCCCGAATTTTCATATTGCGACGCTTCTCATTTGTTACAAAGCGGTAAATAACAGCCGTTACAAATAACGTTCCGCAAGTTATAAGAGCCCATACAAGCTGCGATATATCCGGCAATACCGGCACAACATATGGAGTCATTTTGTACACGAAGCTCACCAAAATTACTGACTTGAAAGTTCCTTCCACCGCAAAGTAGCTCAACACAGCGCTGATTACAAGCGGCCTGAAAATAGCTTCAAAGAACACAGCCCAAACTATGACATTTCCATCAATTAACATTCGCACCGCATTCATATGTCCGTACGCAAGCACAACAGTCAGTACGGCTATTATGTATACCCGGTTTTGCTGGCCGGCACTTTTTATCAGCTTGAACCGGATAAGTTCTCCTAAAATCACTATTGAGCCTGTTTCCCAGAGATTATGCGCAACAATGGCTGAGTTTGCCGTCATAAGATTTCTGCCTGCGCCTGATAAAAACGAAGCAACAAGCAAAAT